>CAIOAQ010000247.1 GCA_903856025.1 uncultured beta proteobacterium | reverse complement strand
CGGTGTGCATTTCCAGGCGCAGCGCCTTGGCTTCCTTGCCAAACTCCACCGCCTGCAGGCTGTCGGCCCTGGCGACGCTGGATTCGGTGCCGGAAAAGTCCATGCTGGAGAGCTTAAATCCAAAATTCCAGACCCGGCGCAGGAATCGGTAGCTGCCCTCCACCGCCGCGTCGTTCCACTCCAGCGTGGCCTCGGGCGGGGCGGTGAACATGGTGTACAGGCGGGCGGTGTCGGCACCGTATTTTTCAATCAAATCCTGCGGGTCCACGCCGTTGTTTTTCGACTTGGACATGGTGCCCACGCCCTCGTAGTCGATGGCTGTACCCACCGGTAGATCACCCACAGCCTTGATCAGCCGTGCACCGGTGACTTTGCCCGCGTCGTCCAACACGTGCTCGACGTCGCTCGGCCAGAAGTAGTCTTTGCCGCCCTTCTCGGTGCGGCGCGAGTAGATGTGGTTGAGCACCATGCCCTGCGTCAGCAGCTTGGTAAAGGGTTCATCGACTTTCACCAGCCCCAGGTCACGCATCTCCTTGGTCCAGAAGCGGGCGTACAGCAGGTGCAGGATGGCGTGTTCGATGCCGCCGATGTACTGGTCCATCGGCATCCAGTAGTCCGCACCCTCGGCCACCATCTTGTCGGTATTGGTCGGGTCGCAGTAGCGCATGAAATACCAGGAACTGTCCACGAACGTGTCCATGGTGTCGGTTTCGCGCCGGGCAGGCTTGCCGCAGACCGGGCAGGTGACACCGGCGTGGAAACCTTCGTGCTTGTGCAGCGGGTTGCCCGAGCCGTCGGGGATGCAGTCTTGCGGCAGCACCACCGGCAGGTCTTTCTCAGGCACCGGCACCGCACCATGTTCCTCGCAATGAATGATCGGGATCGGCGTGCCCCAGTAGCGCTGGCGGCTCACGCCCCAGTCGCGCAAGCGCCAGGTGATTTTTTTCTCGCCCAGACCCAGCGCGGCCAAGTCAGCCGCCACGGTGCCCACACACGCCTTGAAACTCAAACCGTCATATTTGCCGGAGTTGATGGCCACGCCAGCACCCTTCTCGGCATACCAGTCCTGCCAGGCAGCTGTGTCAAATACCTGCGCGCCCACACCCACAACCGGCTTGATCGTTAACTGGTACTTCAAGGCAAACGCAAAGTCGCGCTCGTCATGCGCAGGCACGCCCATCACCGCGCCGTCACCGTAGGACATCAACACATAGTTGCCCACCCACACCTCCACCTGGTCACCGGTCACAGGATGCGTCACAAACAGCCCGGTGGCCATGCCTTTTTTCTCTTGCGTGGCGAGTTCTGCTTCTGTCGTGCCGCCATGGGCGCACTCTTGAATGAACGCCGCCAATGCCGGGTTGCTCAAGGCCGCATGGGTCGCCAGGGGGTGTTCAGCCGCCACGGCACAGAAGGTCACGCCCATGATGGTGTCAACCCGTGTGGTGAAGACGTACATCTTGCCGCCGCCAATCAGCTTGCCGTCAGCTGCCTTGACGTCATGGGTGAAGGCAAAGCGCACGCCTTCACTCTTGCCAATCCAGTTTTCCTGCATCAGCTTGACGCGCTCGGGCCAGCCAGGCATCTTGTCGCCGGTGACGTTGGCCAGCAGTTCTTCGGCGTATTGGGTGATGGCCAGGTAGTAGCCCGGGATTTCGCGTTTTTCGACCACCGCACCGGTGCGCCAGCCCTTGCCGTCGATCACCTGCTCGTTGGCCAGCACGGTCATGTCCACCGGGTCCCAGTTGACCACCTGGGTCTTGCGGTAGGCAATACCCTTTTCGAGCATCTTCAGGAACAGCCACTGGTTCCACTTGTAGTACTCGGGCGTGCAGGT
>CAIOAQ010000246.1 GCA_903856025.1 uncultured beta proteobacterium | reverse complement strand
TTGCTCCAGTGTTTGCTTTCTTGCGTTTTCTTTTTCCATGAATTTTGGATAAGCCAAGCTCACGAAAGTTCATATTTAATTGGGCCTGATCAATAGGTCGGGACCAGACTAAAAACGGTTGCACGTCTTTGCAAACCGGTCACTCCAAAGCGGCCACAGTGCGCACGCGGGTTGCAGCCATGCTGGATTGAATTGGCCCCGGCCAAGCTATCGTGTTAACCCAAGCGAAGCCCACAAAAAATCATACGAAATCTCACTGCGGCGCTGTTGCCCCGCCTGCGATGCCTCGCTGGCCTCATAACTTCGCAACAGCCCTTTAACCCGCTCCAGACCGGCAGACGTTTTGATGGCCTGGCGTGGCGTTTTGTGGTCAAGTGCCGGAATCGGTTCATCGGCCCAGTGGGCATAGGTATCGTGAATCACTTTCGACATCAACTGCGCCATGGTGTCTGCATCGAGCGAAGGAGCCGAAGCAGACGATGACTTGCCACTTTTTGCCGATGTCATGGCACCTTGCTTTTGTGCCTTAGACATGACATCAGCAGCTTCCTCCACTTTGCGCTTTACAAACGTGACACTCTCACCCACCAGAGCATCAAACCACACTCTGCCCTCATCGGCATACCGTTGTGTCCTATAAAAGAGTTCCAATTTATTCGCTTTTTTGCCAGGATTGATATGAACTCTGGCACGCACCTGTCCATCCGTGCAGTCCATGTGGCGCGACCACCCCTCTTGCCGGTCGCCCTCCACATCGCTCTGGGTGGCAAGAGCCTGCGCCAGTGCCAATTCATCAACAACACGGTAATGGTCGGTGATCATCTTCATCGGCTCACCAGAATAGTGGTCGATCAGGGTCGGCATCGGTGCCGGTTTCAGCCAGTGCTGTAGCCATTCGAGCATGATTAGCAAGCCCATTTCTCTGGGCGCATCAAGCTGCTGGCCGAGATTTATGCCATGCTCACGGACCATCGATAGCACCCTCTGCCCGCTAAGCAAGGTGAATAAATAACCTGCCCCCGACATTTGGAAATGATCCCCCACGCGCAAGATGCGGCAACCCAGCAATTCCCCCGGCTTCAAATCTTGCGTGCCTGAGCGCTCACGCACCACGATCGGCTCGGCATCTTTGTCCAGTGCGTCACACAGCGTCATTTGTTGACCTTGCACCACATCCGTCACGTCATACAGGCGCAGCGGGCGCTGGCCCAACTGCTGAATCCAGTCTCGCTGCGCGGCATTCAGGCGCGGCCCTGCCGGGCTGAGCAGGTAATCGTTGATGCGCCGCATGCCGCCACGGGCATGGATATCACCCTCGGCCAGCAACCATTCATTGAAGTTGATTTCAATGCTCTGGATAACGTCAGCATCGAGCGTTGCAAGCGTCGCGAAATCATCTTCTGAAAGCAACTTCTGGTACAAATTCGTGAAGGCGTTTTGCCAGCCCTTGCGGTGCAAAGATGACAACCAAGTGACAGCTATTTCAATAGCTCCTTGGTGAGCGGCAGATTCTGGGTTGTATGTCATGGCGGGGAGGCGCGGAACAAAAAAGCAATTGTCACAGAACGCACTTTTGTCAGATACGGATATCTTCGACCATCCAATCTCCCTACAACCTCAACCAAAAACGCGCTCAATCGCCATCTTTACGCGCTTTCAGACCGCCACTAACAACATTTGTTGTGACTGTTGTTTGCACGCTGCTCGTCTCAGTTTGGGGTCTGGCAAGTGCACGCAAACGCTACCTTATGCATAGCTGTTGAGTCGCACATTCTGAGTTTCGATAAGGTAACCTTCGCTGCCATGCCTAAACTTCTAATTCAATCAACTGAAATTCACCGAACCGCAGGAATTCTGTTGGCGCTTTGCCTTTCTCATGTGGCAATAGCCGCAGGGCTTGCGGAAATCCCAGTGGAGCGTGTCTATACCCTTGCCGAACAATTGCCAGAGCGACCACAAGGTTTTGGGCCAGTTTGTTCCGACCGAGAGGCCTGGGCCGCAGCAAACATTGTGGATCGCACCAATGAAGTCAGGCGAACAGCAGAAAAACTGCTCAAGCAGGACTTCCCTGTCTGGAACCAGGACTTGTATCTGGAGTACAGCCGCAAAGGCACGCGCCCCAACGGCGAAAAGATGATGAACGCGCGAAAGGCATGGCTCTACCCGCTGACTGTCGCTGAGTGCGTAGAAGGAAAAGGACGCTTCATCCCTGCCATTGAACGAACGGTAACTGAGCTGGTTGAACAGCCTACGTGGACGTGGCCCGCGCACGACAGAACCTTACGTAACCTGCGAGACCACAATTACGAAGTCGACCTGCTGGCAGCTGACACCGCCCATGATCTGGCACAGGCAATCTACATGCTTGGCGACTGGATACGTCCTGACTTGCGCAGACGTTCACTTTCAACGATGAACGAACGCGTCTTCGCGCCCTTGCGTAGGAGCTTTTTGGGTGCCAATAAGGACAACTTCTGGCTTCATGCAGATCACAACTGGAATGCCGTGTGTTTGAAGGGTACGGTGGCGGCCGCTCTAACGATCTTGCCCGACAGAAAGGACCGTGCGCTGTTTGCTGCAGCTGGTGAGCATTACATCCATCGGTACGTATCTGGCTTCAGTCCCGAGGGCTATACCAGCGAAGGTCCTGGCTACTGGAATTACGGCTTTTCGCATTTCGCGGCCCTGCGTGAAGTACTGATGCAAACCACTGGCGGAAAATTAGACCTCTTTGCAGATTTCAAGGTTCGCAGCATGGCGATGTACGGCTATCGAATTGAAAT
>CAIOAQ010000245.1 GCA_903856025.1 uncultured beta proteobacterium | reverse complement strand
TGTGATCAGCAAGGAAGAGATAGAACGTTTTGGCGACAGCTCGGTGGCTGAAGTGCTCAAGCGCTTACCAGGTGTCACCGATGGAGGTCGTCCAGGGCGGGGCGGCGGGGATGTGCGTATGCGCGGCATGGGCGGTGGTTATACCCAACTGCTGGTCAATGGGGAACGTATGCCGCCGGGGTACAGCCTGGCAGATATCCCGCCTGATCAGGTAGAACGCATTGAAATCATGCGGGCACCCACGGCGGAATTTGGCGCCAGGGCGGTGGCAGGCACCATCAATGTGATTTTGAAAGAGGCGCTCAAACGCGAGCTCAATGAATTCCGGGCAGGCATCGGGCTCGAAGGCGGGCGTGTGTCGCCGTTGGCCTCGTGGACGCGCAACGACAAGCTTGGTCAGGCGGTGGACTACACCTTCACCGTGTCGGCCATGCACACCAACCGCCAGGACGACGTGGACAACCACACGTTCTGGGTCAATCAACCGGGCGACGTGACGGTGCTGGACCAGCATGAAACCGGCACATCGGTCAGCCAGCGCGATGGCTTGCACCTCAACGGGCGTGTGCAGATCAAGCTCGGCCAGGGAGAGTCGCTGTCGGTGATGCCTTTTGTGGTGTTCTCTCAAGGCACGACGAGCGCATACGGCCATCTGGACCAAGCACCGGGTGGCGCCATTGCACAGCCTTATGGCAGCTACCAAACCGACGGTTCCGGCAGCTTCGGCATGCTTCGCATCAACACCCAATGGCAAAAGCGGCTGAGTGATGACACACGCATGGAAACCCGCGTCGGCGTGGGTACCAGCAGTTACACAAATCAGTCGGTGCGCCAGGAGTTCTCGACCACCGGGCAACCCTCACTGACCACCCAGGACCAGTCCGACACCCGGGACAACTCCTTCACAGTCAACGCCAAGCTGTGGCATCAACTGGAAAACGACCACAGTCTGGTGGGTGGCCTTGAAGTGGATTCCAGCCAGCGCACACAGACGCACACCACCTTGCAGGACGGGCTGGCCATTCTCAATGAATTTGGCGACAACCTCAATGCGGCGACCTTGCGTATGGCCGGGTATGTACAGGACGAGTGGAATCTGAATAAGCAGATATCCGCCTATGCAGGCCTGCGCTGGGAAGGCATCCGCACCAGCAGCGACAGCGACAACCTCAACGCCAGCAACCTCAGCAGCGTGGTCACGCCCCTGTTTCACGCCACCTGGCGTCCCACTGAGCAGAGCCGTGACCAGATCCGCACCAGTCTGACGCGCAGCTACAAGGCGGCGACTTTGTCGGACTTGATTGCCAGGCCTTCGCTGTCACAAAAATATCCGACCGGTCCCAATGAAATTGGCAGCCCGGATTCTGCGGGCAACCCCAATTTGCGTCCCGAACTCGCGACTGGCGTTGAATTGGGTTATGAGCACTATTTAACCAAGGGCGGGCTGCTCAGTGCCAACCTGTTTTATCGCAGCATCTCGGATTTGATCCGTCGCACCCTGGCTTTTGAGACGGTGTCGTGGTCAAACCAACAGCGCTGGGTGTCACGGCCTCAAAACGTGGGTCACGCCATGACCTATGGCCTGGAGTTGGAAGGCAAGCTCCGGCTTGACGAATGGTGGGACGGGGCGGTGCCGGTGTCTTTGCGTACCAACCTCAGCCTGTTTGACTCCAAAGTGGATGGTGTTTCAGGTCCGAATAATCGCCTGGAGGGGCAACCCCGAGGCACCGCCAACTTGGGGGCGGACTACCAGCTGCGCAAGCTGCCGGTGAGTTTTGGGGGCAGCATCAATTACACACCGCCTTATGCGCTGCAGCTCAGCGATATTCAAAGCAGCACGGTCAGCAGCAAAAGGGTGGCCGATGCCTTTGCCCTGTGGAAGATCAACCCTAGCGCCCAGTTGCGCCTGAGCGCCAGCAACCTGATGCCACACGACTATCTCACGGGTAGCAGCGTGGTCAACGGCACGCAATCGCAGAATAGCCAGAACACGGGGGTGTCCCGTGTCAATTGGGGCCTGCGTCTGGAAATGAAGATGTAGTGCCGGCGGCTGCTGACCTGTTTCAGTTGCCGTCATCGACAATGTGCACATCCTGAAGCGACAGATTCTTCCTCATGAAAACCAAACTATTGGCAACCGGCCTGGTCTACAGCACCGACAGTGGCCGCATGTGCCCCGTCTGCCGCCATCCGGTGGCTGCCTGCCAGTGCAACGCGGCCAAGCCCCGACCTGCCTCGGACGGCATCGTGCGCGTGTCGCGTGAAACCAAAGGCCGTGCGGGCAAAGGGGTCACGCTGGTGAAGGGATTGGCGTTGGACGATGCAGCGTTGAACGCGCTGGGCAAACAGCTTAAAACGGCTTGCGGTTCAGGCGGCACCGTGAAAGACGGTGTGATTGAAGTGCAAGGAGACCATTGCGAGCGTGTCATGGCGCTGTTGGTCACCCAAGGACACAAAGTCAAACGCGTCGGTGGTTGACGCACCGCCATGAACCCCGAAGACCTGCAACTGCTGGTGACGCGCACCATGCCCTGTGGCTAGCACAAGGGGCGCCTCAGT
>CAIOAQ010000244.1 GCA_903856025.1 uncultured beta proteobacterium | reverse complement strand
GGCCGCGCGCATCATGTCCTCGTCGTGCTCGACCACCAGTACGCTGTTGCCTATGTCGCGCAGGTGCTTCAGGGTGTCGATCAGGCGGTCGTTGTCTCGCTGGTGCAGGCCGATGCTGGGCTCGTCCAGCACATACATCACGCCGGTCAGGCCGCTGCCGATCTGGCTGGCCAGGCGAATGCGCTGGCTCTCGCCGCCGCTGAGGGTTTCGGCGCTGCGGTCCAGGCTCAGGTAGGTCAGGCCCACATCGTTCAAAAATTTCAGGCGCAGGCTGATTTCACGCACCACCTTGGTGGCGATGTCGCCCTTGGCCCCCTGCATGCGCAGGCTGTTGAAGTAGGCAAAACATTCGGCCAGGGTGTAGTGGCTCAGCTCGAAAATGGCGCGTGACTGTTCGCCTTCGCCGATTCGGACGTGGCGCGCCTCCAGCTTGAGGCGGCTGCCTGCACAGTCCGGGCAGGGCTGGATGCTGCGCAGGCGGGCCAGGTCTTCGCGCACCACGGCGGAATCGGTCTCGCGGTAGCGTCGCTGCATGTTCGGCAGAATGCCTTCAAACGGGTGTTTTTTGGTGACTTTTTTGCCCGCAAAGGCACCTGAGCCCATTTCATAGCTGAACTTGATGTCTTCTTCGCCTGAGCCATTCAGCACCGCCTGTTGCACGGCGGGTGGCAAGGACTCAAACGGCTGGTCAATGTCAAATTTGTAATGTGCCGCCAGGCTCTCCAGCATGGAAAAGTAGTGGGCGTTGCGTCGGTCCCAGCCCTTGATGGCCCCACTGGCCAGGCTCAGGTTGGGGAAAGCCACCACCCGTGCCGGGTCAAAAAATTCCTTGGAACCCAGGCCATCACAGTTCGGACAGGCCCCCATGGGTGAGTTGAAGGAGAACAGGCGCGGCTCCAGCTCGGTGATGGAGTAGTTGCACACCGGGCAGGCGAATTTGGCGTTGAACAAGTGTTCTTTTGGCTTGTAGCCCTCGTCATCACTGTGCAATGCGCTATCAATTTCTACAGCGATGGCACGGCCGCTGGCGACCCGCAAGGCGGCCTCGAAACTCTCTGCCAGCCGTTGTTTGAGGTTGTCAAAGTCTGCACGATCGGCATGGGCATCCGTGGGTGCGTGACGCACCTTGATGCGGTCAATCACCACATCCAAGTCATGTTTTTCCGTCTTCTTCAGGGCGGGCAGCTCATCGAACTCAAAAATTTGACCGTTGACACGAAAGCGCACGTAGCCTTGGGCCTGCATGTCGGCAAACAGCTCCAGAAACTCGCCTTTTTTCTCTCGCGCTACCGGCGCCAGAACCATCAGACGGGTGCCTTCGGGCAAGGCAAGCGTGGCATCGACCATCTGACTGACCGTTTGCATCTGCAAGGGCAGTTGGTGCTCAGGGCAATGCGGTGTGCCAGCGCGGGCAAACAGCAGGCGCAGGTAGTCGTGGATCTCGGTCACCGTGCCCACGGTGGAGCGCGGGTTGTGGCTGGTGGCTTTTTGCTCGATGGAAATGGCCGGTGACAGACCCTCGATCATGTCCACATCGGGCTTGTCCATCAGTTGCAAAAACTGCCGCGCGTAGGTGGACAAGCTCTCGACATAGCGGCGCTGGCCCTCGGCATACAGCGTGTCAAACGCCAGGCTGGACTTGCCCGAGCCGCTTAAGCCCGTGATCACCACCAGCTGGTTGCGGGGAATGTCCAGATCGATGTTTTTCAGGTTGTGCGTGCGCGCCCCACGGATGCTGATGCTGTGCTGCTGCAGTACCCGTCCAAGGTAGGTGCCGTCGTCAGGAGTGGAATCTAGGTTCAAGGGTGTGCTCGACAAAAGAGTAGCCTGCCATGATAGTGAAGTTTGAGCTGCCACACCTCACCCCGGTACGCAGGCCACCGTTCAATATAAACCGTGTATTTGTTCCATGTAATGGATAAAATACACGGATGTATACACGTCTGGCCCAAACAAAACTCACCGATTTACTTCGCCAGTTCCCCGCCGTGGTGCTGATTGGTCCCAGGCAGGTGGGTAAGACCACGCTGGCTTTTGCGGAAAAAGACCTCCGCATCACAGCAACTTACCTTGATCTGGAGCTGCCCAGCGCGCAGCGGCAGCTGGATGACCCGGAAGCGTATTTTCTGGCGCATCAAAACCAGCTGGTTATTCTGGACGAGGTGCAGCGCATGCCTGAACTGTTTGCCGTGTTACGCGGCGTGATTGACCAGCGGCGACGCAACGGTGAAGCCTGCGGCCAGTTTTTGCTGCTCGGCTCCGCATCCGGTGTGCTGCTGCAACAAACCAGCGAAAGCTTGGCGGGGCGAGTGGCGCAACTTGAGTTGACTCCGTTTCAGGCGCGTGAAGTTTTGTCCGCAAATGCGGCGGCTGCGGACATGAATTCACTGTGGGTTCGGGGCGGCTTTCCGCTGTCATGGCTGGCACCCAGTGATGCCGACAGCCTCACCTGGCGCGAGGTGTTCATCACCACCTACCTGGAAAAAGACATTCCGGCACTCGGGCCGCGCATCCCCGCCACCACGCTGCGCCGTTTGTGGACCATGCTGGCGCACAGCCAGGGCGAATTGCTGGATCAGTCCAAACTGGCCAGCGCCCTGGCCATCAGCGGCCAGACCGTAGGCCGCTACATTGATTTGTTGTGCGCCCTGATGCTGGTGCGCCGTTTACCCGCCTGGAGCGGCAACGCTGGCAAACGGCTGGTGCGCGCGCCCAAGGTGTATGTGCGCGACAGTGGCGTTGTTCACGCCTTGCTGGGCTTGCAACACCTGGATGCCGTGCTGGGGCATCCGGTGGCCGGGTCGAGTTGGGAAGGCTTTGTGATTGAGCAATTGATCGCCGCCGCGCCGCAGGCCCAAGCCAGCTTTTACCGAACCAGCCACGGGGCCGAGGTGGATCTGGTGCTTGAATTCAAAAACGGAGAAACCTGGGTGATTGAGATCAAACGCTCATCGGCCCCCTCTGTCTCCAAAGGCTTCTACATTGCCGCCAATGATGTCAAAGCCAGCCGTAAGCTGCTGGTGGCTGCGGTTGACAGCACGTTTGCGATGCGTGACGGGGTTGAGGTGATGAATCCGCTGGTGGCAGCGGAGTTGGTGGGGAGGCACGTGTAATGATGGGGACAAAAGAACCCCGCCCGTTGGCGGGGACTGAAGAACGCCCACACTGGGCTCGTATCAGGAAGGAGTGCTCTGGAGAAATCGACAAGGATTTCTGGCTTGCCGCTGCATGCTTGACTTAAGAAATTGCCGCGTGAGGGAGCGAGGTTGAGCGCCGGGTTGTGCGTCATTGCCAGCGCTCTAGCTTTTCGTGGTCGGAGAATAACCCGTTAAGCTTGGGTAGCTCAGGCACGGCCCAGATTCTTGCTTTTAGCCCGTAGCTAACCACACCACTAGGTGACTCCCGTTTTTCGTAAGGTCCACCTGGAAGCACCCAGTCGAATACATACAGACCAAGATCAGCGTAGTCTTTCCAGACTTCTGGTGTTCCAGATCTCGGAGCATTTAGCGAATCCGAGAGTGACGAGTGATCCGCAGGGTGTTCAGCGACCGACCTCGGAAAAAATCCCTCACCAGCGGTAGCGAATAGGGCCAGATTGCCGTCGCTGTCAGCGGCAAACCAGTCGAACTCGATTCCACTCAGATCAGGAAGCATGGCTCATTCCTAAGACGCACAACGTTGGCCGTAAGTGGACCGCAACGGCGCACTCAGTTGTGAAAAATGGCAGTAGCGTGTCCCGCCGTTGTGGGTCCAATCGACGAACCTGTTAAATGACAACATGTAGCAACTCGGTTTGTACATCCGGTGGAACATTGGTCCAGGTCGTGTTTTCTCCAAGGACTAACTTAAGCCCCAGCTCGGACTGCACGGCGGCCAACATGTGCTCAAACCATCTGGAATATGGCCAGTCTTTTCGTTGGGTCGATTTAAAGCTGCCAATTGAAGGCTCCCAATAAACACCGGCGCCCGCCCGATATACGTATTGGTAGGACGGATCGCCACCACCCTCCGGCGCAAGCAGTAATTCTCCGCTGTCGGAAATTGCCACATTCGCGATGTGTTCTAGTGGCGTGGGATTTTTCATTTAACGTCCGAGGCCACCGGCACGCAACATACGTCGCGTAGCGACAACCTCATGTTGTGTTTCCGTGTGGGCCGACCTGTTAACCGTGGTATTCATTGCTAAGGGCGGAAACTGAACACTATTTTGCGCACTGGTTTACCGTCGGGGCCATTCGCTGGGGTTAGAACGAAAGGTGCGGCCTTGCGGATAGCAGCTTCAACTGCCTCGTCATACTTCAGATATCCGCTGCTTCGAACAATCGTAACCAGAACTATAGATCCGTCTTCATCGTACTCGCACTGGACTTCCGCTGAGGCTCCGGCTGGCACACCCTGTGGCACATCGAGATTGCGGACTATTCTTCCTCTGAGAGAAGACACTTGCGCAAAAGCCGGCCCCTCAAGAACGCGAGCCCCAGATGCCGGTTGAGCAAGACTCACCAACGGCACCGCAAGCAACAAGGTCAAGTAAAGAAGCAGACGCATAACGGTTAACGTAATGTCCACGGCAAGACTTGAAAAATATTCTGGCCGCTGCGTATTAATCTGGTCATGAGATCCTCCTGAAAGTGGCTTGCAGTCTTGCTTGTAGCGGTTTTTTCTGAAATTTATACAGGTATAAAAATTCCGACAAACCACGCAGACTGTCTACGAGACATTCTAGACACCAACAAGTCATTTCCAGCCATTGAGAGCGCAGCTCGAAAGGCCGTTCCCTCTGCACCCCGCTCTGCAAAACCAACGCCATTTCTCCACGCACCCAGCCTCAGCAACTCCGCCCCCTCCACCACCTGATCGCCCGGCGCGTAGAGCAGCTCGCTGACGACGCCGTCTTGGGGGGTTGCGATGGTATGTTCCATCTTCATCGCGTCCATCACGGCCAGCGCTTGGCCTTTTTTGACGGTGTCGCCCGCTCTTACGGCCATCGAATAGCTGCACACCGGGCAGGAGAATTGGTATTGAACAAGTGCTATTTTTGCTTGTAGCCCCCGTATTAACTGCGCAAGGCGCTATCAATTTTTACAGAGATGGCTTGGCCACGCGTGGTTTGATGTTGTCAAAGTCGCTGCGTTCGCCGCTGGCAAGGGAAACCGCGTCTGTCGCTTCGGGGGTGCACGGCCACATCGCAGAGGTAGGCGCAGTCGACCCCATCGGCCAGCACCCGGCCCACGTCGACCAGTTGGCCTGCGTCATAGACAAAACACTTGAACAGGCCGGCGCTGAACACGGTTTGCAATTCGGGTGCTTTCTTGTTACCCAGTGGGGCAAGCTGATACAGCTCGACAAGTTCGTCCCAATCCACACCGTCCTGGGTGGTGCGCCATTCGAGGGTCATGCGGTTCTCTTGGGGGATGTCACTTGGCATTCCACTCGTAGACCGTGACGATGGATGACCCACTGGTATGCACCGGGTCGCTGAAGGCCAGGGCCTTGGCTTCGCCCAGATTGGCGGCCTTGATCAGGTAAGCCCCGCCCGACTTGTCGGTGAACGGGCCGGCAAGTTCCAGCTGATTCTGCTGGCGCAGACGATCCAGAAATGCATAGTGTGCGTCGATCACCGACGCCTGAAACTGCGGGGTGCGAACGGTCATGACCAAATAGTGAAACATCCAGATTCCTTTGAAGACGGGGAGAGTTGTGCCCTCTTGATAGAGGGAATTTTCCCCTGACCCACCGAGGATGCCTGACCCAGTTGGATGATCACATGTAGGTATTCAGCAGGTTTTCCACCCGCTCCTGACGGCCCGAGACCGGGCGTGTGTCGGTGTTCTGGTCCAGAACGTGGGTTGCCAGCGCGTCCAGCCCCAGCTTGCCGCCCAGCACATCCTGGCCAAAAGATTGGCTCCAGCCTGCGTAGCGCTCCTCTGTGACCTGGGCCAACTTGCCGTCCAGGATCATCTTCTCGGCGATCAGCAGCGCACGGGCGGTGACATCCATGCCGCCGATGTGGCCGTAGAACAGGTCTTCGGGGTCAATCGACTGCCGGCGCACCTTGGCATCAAAGTTGACCCCGCCGGTGGTGAAGCCGCCGCCTTGCATGATGAGGTACATGGCCAGCGCCGTATCGGCCACGTTGTGGGGGAACTGGTCGGTGTCCCAGCCGCATTGGGCATCACCCCGGTTCATGTCGATGGAGCCAAACACCCCCAGGTCCAGCGCGGTGGCAATTTCGTGCTCAAAGCTGTGACCTGCCAGGGTGGCGTGGTTGGCTTCGATGTTGACCTTGATTTCTTTCTCCAGCCCATGACGGCACAGGAAGCCGTAGACCGTGGCGGTGTCAAAGTCGTACTGGTGTTTGGAAGGTTCGCGTGGCTTGGGTTCGATCAGGATGGCACCTTTGAAGTCGATCTTGTGTTTGTACTCCACCACCATGTTCAGGAAGCGGCCCATCTGGTTCAGCTCTTGGCCCATGCGGGTGTTGAGCAGAGTCTCATAACCTTCGCGGCCACCCCACAGCACGTAGTTTTCTCCGCCGAGTTTGAGCGTGGCATCCATGGCCTCCTTGACCTGCAAGGCGGCCAGGGCAAAGATTTCCGGGTTGGGGTTGGTAGAGGCACCGGCCATGAAACGGCGGTGGCTGAAAAGGTTGGCCGTTCCCCACAGCAGCTTCATGCCGGTGGTGGCTTGTTTGGCGGCCAGCACGTCGACCATCTCACGCAGGTGGTTCACGCTGTCTCGCGGGGTGGCGCCTTCGGGGGCGACATCGCGGTCATGAAAGCAGTAGTAAGGCGCGCCCAGTTTGGCGAAAAATTCAAACGCAGCATCGGCCTTGGCTTTGGCTCCGGCCATCGGGTCGGTCATGTGTTGCCAGGGGCGCTCAAAGCTGTCACCGCCAAACGGATCAGAGCCGTCGCCACAAAAGCTGTGCCAGTAGCACACGGCAAAACGCAGCTGGTCTTGCATGCGCTTGCCCAGCACCATGCGGTCTTTGTCATACCACTTGAAAGCCAGCGGGTTGGGGCTGGTGGGGCCTTCAAAGGCAACGGGGGCGATGTCGGAAAAATAGGATGTCATGGTGGTTCCTCAAAAGAGCGGTGGGTATTCAGGCCTCGATGGCCGATGGGGTGGTGTACAGACTGCGAAAACGGGCATAGCGCTCGGCCAGCAGGGCTTGCTCGGCAGGGTCGGGGTGGTAACGGGCCTCCACCTCAGGGCTCAGGCAGACCGCATCAGGCGCAGCCCCGGTAGCCAACCAGGCCAGACGTGCGGCACCCAGTGCGCCACCCACCGCCGAGCTGCCGTGGGTGAGCACCTCGGTGTTCAGGGCGGAGGCCAATTGCTGCGCCCAGAAGGCACTGCGTGCACCGCCGCCAACCAGCGAGAGGCGTTGCACGCTGCTGCCTGCGGCGTGGAGTGCGGCCAGACCGTCTTTCAGGCCAAAGCTCACGCCTTCGATCACGGCGTAGCCCAGGCGACGGGTATCGGTGTCAAAGCTCAGTTCGTGGAAGCTGCCACGCACCTTGGCATCGTTGTGCGGTGTGCGCTCCCCACTCAGGTAGGGCAAAAACAAGGGCGATGCGGCGCGTTCGGCCAGTGTCAGCGTGGCGGCTTGGGTAGCCACAGCGCCGGCGGAGTCCGCACCCAGCAGGTCGGTGACCCATTGCAGGCAACTGGCTGCCGAGAGCATCACACTCATCTGGTGCCAGCGCTGCGGCAAGGCGTGGCAAAAAGCGTGGGTGGCACTGGCCGCATTGGGCTGGTAGCTGGGCGTGACGACAAACAACACACCGCTGGTGCCCAGCGACAAAAAGCCCTGCCCTGCATCCACCGCGCCCATGCCGACCGCGCTGGCGGCGTTGTCGCCCGCTCCACCGGCCACCACAATGCCTGCAGGCAGGCTCAGGGCTTGCGCCACGTTGGGTTTCAAAAAGCCACCGGGTGCACTGCCTTCCACCAGACGCGGCATGTGGGCCTGGGTCAGGTCGGTGAGCGCCAGCAGTTCGTCCGACCAGGCACGTTGTTGCACGTCCAGCCACAGGGTGCCGCTGGCGTCCGACATGTCGCTCACGTACTCGCCGGTGAGCATCAGGCGCACATAGTCCTTGGGCAGCAACACCTTGGCCACACGTTTAAAAATATCCGGCTCATGCTTGGCCACCCAACGCAGCTTGGGGGCGGTAAAACCGGGCATGGCCAGGGTGCCCGCCAGCGCGGACAGGTGGGGTAGCTCGGCCATCATTTCGGTGCATTCTTGTGCCGAGCGGGTGTCGTTCCACAAAATGGCCGGGCGCAGCACCTGGTCTTGTGCGTCCAGCAGCACGGCCCCGTGCATCTGGCCCGACAGGCCGATGCCTTGCACAGCGGCAAACTCTTTGGGGTGGGCGGTGCGCAACTGTGCCAGCGCCGATTGCGTGGCAGCCCACCAGTCGTGCGGGTTCTGCTCGCTGTGGCCAGGGTGAGGTCGCGACACGTTGAGGGCCGCGCCCGCCGAGCCTATTACCTGGTGGCCAGGGGTTAAAAGCAGCACCTTCACTTCGGAGGTGCCAATGTCAATGCCTATGAACATGAGGGTGTGATCACAGTAGTGGTTGAAGAACGGGGATGCATCGGGCGCAGTTCGTGGTGCAACACCAGCGCAGCAGCGCCCACGGCAGAGGCCAGCAGGCCATAGTGCGCCGGGCGCACCGTGGGCGGGGCCATGCCACTGCTGGCTGCGTAACTTTGCAAGGTGTCTTGCGCCACTTGCACGATGCCGGGGTAGCGTTCACACGACGGGCCGCCCACCACCAGCACACTGGGGTTGAAGGTGGTCCACAGGTTTTGAAGCACCACGCCCAGGTAGCGTCCGCCTTGTGTGGGGTCTGGTAGCCGGGCCAAGGCGCGGGCCCCAAAAAAGGTTTCGGCACAGCCCTGGCGACCACACGAACAACGTGGCCCGTCGATCTGCAAGATGCTGTGACCAATCTCACCGGCCATGCCCTGTGTGCCGGTGAACAGGCGATCATTGAGCACAATGCCCGCGCCCACACCGGCACCACAGGTCACAAAAATCAGCGAGTCACGCGCATCGGAGGGTAAAAATTCGTATTCGCTCAAGGCCGCCGTGTCGGCTTCGTTCTGTACGTGGACGGCCACGCTGGGCACACCGGCACAGGTCAGGGCCTGGGTGATTTGTGGCACAAAGTCCACATTGCGCCAGCCCAGGTTGGGGGCAAAACGCACCACGCCGGTGGCTTCATCAAACGCACCCGGCAAGCCCACACCAATGCCTGCCAGTTGCACGCCACGCTGCGCCAGCTCTGCATGAACCTGGGCCACCAAGCGGGCGGCCTGCTGGCACACAACCTCGGGCTCGGTGCTTTCCAGGGGCGCTTCCAGCGTACACAACACCTGGCCCAGCAGCGACACACCCACCACCCGCAGGGCTTCTACCGCCACTTCCACACCAATCAGGCCACGGGTGTGCCCGTCGATCTGCAAGGGAGTGGAGGGGCGGCCCAGTCCTATGGCGGCGGTGACCCCCATCTCACTCAACCAGCCCTCAATCATCAACTCGCGCACCAACAGGCTGACGGTGGATTTGGTCAGCCCACTGTGCAGCGCCAGTTGCGCACGCGACAGGCCGGTGTGCTGGCGCAGCAGGCGCAGCAACACACTGCGGTTGATGCGTTTGACAAGTTGTTGGTCGCCGGTGGTTTTCATGATGAGCTGTCAGTAGTGTGAGCAGTGCAGGCCTCACAGGCTGTGGGTCTGCGCTTTGCCTTCGGGTTGTTTGCCAGCGATGATCATGCCAAGCACTTCGTCCTCGGTGACGTCGCTGGTGCGGTAGGTACCCACCAATTTTCCATTTTTCATCACCGCCAGGCGGTCACTCAGGCCAAACACATCGGGCATGTCGTGGGTGATCAGGAAAATGCCCACACCCTCGGCCTTGAGCTGGCGTACCAGATTACCCACCATGGCGGTTTCCTCTGGCCCGAGCGCGGCGGTGGGCTCGTCCATGATCAAAATTTTGGCGTTGAAATAAATCGCCCGCGAGATCGCCACCACCTGGCGCTGCCCGCCCGAGAGGCGGCGCACCGGCGTGCGCACGTTTTTGAAGTTCTTGTTCAGCCGGGTGAACACCTTGCGGGCTTGCGCATCCATGCGGCGGTCATCCAGCGTGTTCCAGCGCGTCAGAAGCTCGCGGCCCAAAAACAGGTTGGCCACGGCGTCCAGGTTGTCGGCCAGCGCCAGCGTCTGGTAGATCGACTCGATGCCACAGTGTTGTGCATCCACCGGGGTGCGGATGTGCGCCTTCTGGCCGCTGATGACGACCTCTCCGGTATCAATCGGGTAAGCACCGGCCAGCATTTTCATCAGCGTCGATTTGCCCGCACCGTTGTGTCCCAACAGGGCTACCACCTCACCGGCGTACAGATTCAGACTGACATCGTCGACCGCTTGCACGCCACCAAAGGCCTTGCCAATGTGGTGCAGTTCCACCAGCGATGGTTTTGTATTCACAGTGGTGCTCATACGGTGTCTCCGGTCACACGACGGTAAATCACATCAAACACCACGGCGACGATCAGCACCTGGCCAATGATCACGTAGCGCATGCCAATCGACACATCCAGCAGCAGCATGCCGCTGTCAATCGACTGCATGATCAGCGCCCCCAACACCGAGCCCGAAATCGAGCCGCTGCCTCCGGCCAGCGCCGTGCCACCAATCACCGCCGCAGCAATCACATACAGCTCCAGCCCGGTGCCCAGCGAGTTGGTGCCCGCATTCAGCCGGGCAATCGACACGATGGCGGCGATGGTGATCAACGCGCCCATCAAGGCAAACAGCATCAGCGTGACGCGACGCACCGGAATGCCCACCAGCGCCGCCGCCTCGGGGTTGCCACCCATGGCAAACACGTAGCGGCCAAAGCGTGTGCGGTGCACGATGAAGGACAGCACCAGCGCCACGCTGGCCCAGATCAGCACCGGCACGGGAATGCCTTGGGGTGCGTCTTTGTTGGGAATTTGGTAGCTGGTCATGGCCGCCACAAAGGCCAGCACCATGCCCACGGGCACCAGCACGATAACGGCATCCAGCCACAGCGGGTTGTTGGGCAGTTCATAAGCGGTGTTGGCGCGCCGCCGAGCCCAGGTCTGGGCCACCAGGGCCAGCACAATCAGCCCCGCCAACAGCCAGCTTGGGGCGACCCCAATGGCCCCGTCGTAGCCACCGCCCAGGCGTTGAAAGAAAGCATCGTTGACCGGTTGCGTCTTGCCGTCGGCCACCAGAAAGGCCGCGCCGCGAAACGACATCAACCCGCCCAGCGTGACCACAAACGAAGGTACACCCAGCATGGCCGTCAGCGCCCCCTGGTACAGCGACACGGCAATACCCACCGCCAGCCCGGCCAGTGCGGCGGTGACCCAGTGCCAGCCTGCGGTGTACATCAGGGTGGCCATCAGCACGCCTACAAAACCCATGACGGAGCCGACCGACAAGTCGATGTGCCGCGCCACAATGACCAGCACCACGATGGTGGCCACCACACCCACCACCGCGGTTTGCTGGGCGATGTTGTATAAATTCTCGGCCGACAAAAACAGCCCGCCCGAAAGCACATTGAACACCAGTGCAATCACGGCCAGCACCGTGCCCATCATCACCAGCCGCCAGTCGATGGCGGCCTGTCTAAACGAATTCAAAACGGGATTCACAAGCATTCTCCGCAAGGCATAAAAAAACCGCAGGCCGACCCCAGCCCGCGGTTCGAGGGCTTGACTAACTCAGAAAATAACGCGGTTTACTTGCAAGCAGCGGGGCCCTTGGCGGCATCGACACCCTTGCACAGGTCTTCCTTGTTGATCCAGCCGGCTTTGACGACCTGATCCAGGTTCTTGGCGGTGATTGGCACGGGTTTCAGGAACTGGGCTTGCAGCGCAATTTTCTTCTCACCACCATCCCAGGTCTGGGCACCAGCCACTTTTTTGCCCTTGGCCAAGGTCACTGCGGCGGCAGCGGCATCGCGACCCAGGTCACGTGCGTCTTTCCATACCGACACGGTTTGGGTGCCCAGCGCCACACGGTTCAACGCGGCGTGGTCGCCGTCCTGGCCCGACACCGGAATGCCCTTGAGGCCCTTGGCGCTGAGTGCTGCCACCACGCCACCGGCCGTGCCGTCGTTGGAAGCCACCACGGCATCCACCTTTCCACCGGTCTTGGTGAGGATTTGCTCCATGTTTTTCTGCGCCACTTCAGGCTTCCAGCCGTCGGTGTATTCCTCACCTACGATCTTGATGTCGCCTTTTTTCACAGCAGCGTCAATGATTTCCTGTTGGCCTTCACGCAAGAAGTTGGCGTTCGGGTCAGTGGGCGAGCCCTTGATCATCACGTAGTTGCCCTTGGGCTTGGCGGCAAACACGGCACGTGCCTGCATGCGACCGACTTCCTTGTTGTCAAAGGTGATGTAGAACACGCCGGGCGCTTCGATCAGGCGGTCATAGGCCACCACAGGAATCTTTTGCTGGTTGGCCTTGTTCACGGCGGGCAGGATGGCATCTTTGTCCATGGCCAGAATGATCAACGCTTTGGCCCCTTTGGCGATCAGGCTGTCAATGTCGGCCAGTTGCTTTTCAGGTGAACCACCGGCATCGGCGCTGATGTAGCTGGCACCCGTTTTGGCCAATTGCGCCTTGATGGCGGCCTCGTCGGTCTTCCAGCGCTCTTCCTGAAAGTTGGACCAGCTCACCCCCACCACCTGGGCGAACGCGCCAGCGGCAGCCATGCTCAGAGCAAAGGCAGTCAGTGTTGTCTTCAGTTTCATCAATGTCTCCTGTTATCCGGCCTGATGCAGGCCTGTGGTTTGTGACGGGCTCTTCAGAGCCATCGTGCCGCTTTAAATGCCACACGGTGCAATTAGTTCGGACGACAAACTAATTATGAAGGGGCGCGCAATGCTTGCGAATAGGGATAAACCCGACATAGTTCATCAAACAAACTTAATGGTGATACTTGCGGTGACTCCGACGAAGTGGCGCAACTAATCACCGCGTGCGATTGCCGATATATGCCACACAATGCTATATTTAATATAGCTATAACATCAGTATTTACGAGGGCCAATATAGAAAATGACTGACATCACAGCTATAACGGATATCCTGCCACAATGCCCTGAATCTGTCCGCCTTGACCGGTGCCGGAAGCGCTTGAATGCGCTATCCCACTCGTTTGCCTGCCAAGGCTTGCGCCAGTTGCGCCTGATCAGGCAGGCCTTCGCAATCACCACGAAACTGAACCACCCGCGCACCAATGGCGTTACCGCGCAAGGCCGCCTCTGCCAGATCCTGACCGTCCAGCAGAGCGCTGATCACCCCCACGGCAAAACCATCGCCAGCGCCCACCGTGTCCACCACCCGTTCGACAATAAAGCCCGGCACCAAGCCCTGCTCGGCATGGGTGGCAAAGTAAGCCCCCTGCGGCCCCAGCTTGATCACCACTTGCCGCGCGCCATGGTCCAGGTAATAGGCAGCAACGTCTTGCGGCGCGTGCTGCCCGGTGAGCAGCTGGCCTTCTGACAAGCCGGGCATGACCAGGTCGGATTGGGCCGCCACCGCGTTGAGGCACTGCACCATGAGCGCTTGGGAGGGCCACAGGCGCGGACGCAGGTTGGGGTCAAACGACACCTGAACCCCGGCGGCGCGGGCTTGCGCCACCATGTGCAACACCAGTTCCCGCACGCTGTCGGACAGGGCCACGCTGATGCCACTCACGTGCAAGCGCCGCACTTGCGAAAACACACTCACGGGGTTGTCTTGCAGCCCCATGCAACTGGCCGCCGAGCCTTTGCGAAAGTATTCGATCTTGGGGTCGTCCCCCGTCAACTCACAGGACTTGAGCATGAAACCCGTGGGGTGCTGTGCATCGACCAGTACGTGCTGGTTGTCGATGCCCTCGGCTTGCAAGGTGTTGAGCAAAAACTGACCAAACAAATCGTTGACGACCCGGCTGACGTAGGCCGCTTTCAAGCCCAATCGGCTCAGGCCCACCGCCACGTTCAACTCGGCACCGGCACTGGTGCGGGTGAATTTTTCAACGCTGGACAAAGGGCCTGGGGTATCTGCCACAAACAGGGCCATGGCCTCACCCACGGTGAGCACATCCAGCGGGCGGGTATTTTTTGGCATGGTGGGCGTGCTCACATCACCGCCCCGAGTTGCCAGGGCACAAATTCGTTGTCACCCAAGCCGTTGCGTTCGCTGCTGGTGGATTCGCCCGAGGCAGTGGCCAGCAACAGCGCAAACAGTTGTTGACCGGCTTCTTCAATGGTTTGGGTGCCTTCGATCACCGTGCCAGCATCAAAATCCATGTCCAGGCGCATGCGTTCAAACAGCGCCGTGTGGGTGGCCACTTTGAGGGAAGGGGTGGGCTTGCAGCCGTAGGTGGAACCCCGCCCGGTAGTGAAACAAATCAGGTTGGCCCCGCCTGCGACTTGGCCGGTAGCCGACACCGGGTCGTAGCCCGGCGTGTCCATGAACACCAGGCCTTGCACGCGCACCGGGTGCGCGTATTCGTACACCGCCATCAGGCCGGTGCTGCCGCCCTTGGCCACCGCCCCCAGGGACTTTTCCTGAATGGTGGTGATGCCCCCGGCCTTGTTGCCGGGCGAGGGGTTGTTGTTCACGTCGGCATGGTGGGTTTGGGTATAACGTTCCCACCACTGCAGGCGCGCCATCAGTTGCGCGGCTACCTCTTGGGATGCCGCGCGTGCGGTGAGTAAATGCTCGGCACCATAAATTTCCGGAGTTTCAGAGAGGATGGCGGTGCCGCCCTGGCGCACCAACAAATCCACCGCAGCCCCCAGCACCGGGTTGGCACTGATGCCCGAATAGCCGTCCGATCCACCACATTGCAGCCCCACCGTCAGGTGACGCGCACTCACCGTGCTGCGGGTGGCCTGGTTGGCGATGGGCAGCATGAGTTCCAATTGGGCGATGCCTGCGGCAATGGCCTCGCGCGTGCCTCCCACCTCTTGAATCCTGAGTGTGGCCAGCAGGCCCGAGGGGCGTTCCGCCAAGCCCTCCAGCAGGCCAGACACCTGGTTCACCTCACACCCCAGTCCGATCACCAGCACTCCCGCAAAATTGGGTTGGTCAAGATAGCCCTGCAAGGTGCGGCGCAGCACCTCCATGCTTTCGCCGCTGCCCGCCATGCCGCAGCCCTGGCCATGGGTGATGGCCACCACACCATCCACATGCGGGAACGCGCGCAGCCGCTCAGGAGTGAAGTGCTGGGCAATACGCTGGCACACCGTGGCCGAGCAGTTGACGCTGGACACCACGCCCAAAAAATTGCGGGTTGCCACGCGACCATTGGCTCGCACAATGCCCTGAAAGGTGGCCGTTTGCGCACCCAGCGTGGTGGGCTGGTAGGCGCGGCCCGCACAGTGTTCGGCTGATGATGACACCATGGTCACGTTGTGCACATGCACGTGCTCACCCACGGCGATGTCGCGGCTGGCCAGGCCAATGGTCTGCCCGTATTTGAGGACGGCTGTTCCCTCCGCAATGGGATGCACGGCCAGCTTGTGCCCGGCGTCTATGGCATCACGCACCGCCAGCGTCCGGGCGCCCAGCGCCAGGGTCTGCCCTGCGGTCAAAGGGCTGCGGGCAACGGCCACGTTGTCAAGCGCGCTCAACGTGATTAAGAATGAAATGGGTACTGGCATGGTGGAGGGTCCAGGTGGGTGGGGTAGATCTGTTATTCGAAAATTGGTCAGGCCAGTTTAGCCAAATATCAATTGGCCTGACATTACGCGACACACCCGATGTGTCGCGTAAACTGCCGCCCATGCTCGACCCACTTAAACAGGTAGACAGCCGGCGCCTGTACCAGCAAATCGCCGACCAGATCCGCACCTTTATCGACAAAGGCAATTTTTTGCCGGGTGCGCGCCTGCCACCCGAGCGGGATCTGGCGCAGCAATTGGGCGTATCTCGCCCATCGGTGCGCGAGGCGCTGATTGCTCTTGAAATTGAGGGCAGCGTCGAGGTGCGCATGGGTGCAGGGGTGTATGTATGCGGCCTGGCCCAACGCAAGCCGCAAACGCAGGCCACCATGGGGGAGAGTCCGATTGAGCTGATGCGCGCCCGCGCCGCCATTGAGGGTACGGTGGCGCTGCTGGCCGGCGCCAAAGCCACGCCTGAAACATTGCTGCCGCTGCGCCAGGCGCTCGATGGCATGCTGTCTGCCATGGCGCAAAACCAGTCGCCACTGGCGTTTGACCGGCAGTTTCACGTCGGCATCGCGGCCATGACCGGCAATGCCGTGTTGGAGCGATTGGTGTGCGAATTGTTTGACGAGCGGCACAGTCCGATGGCCGAACGACTGAGTGCCCATTCCGAATCCGGTCAGACCTGGGCCAGCGCACTGCAAGAGCATGAAACGATTCTGCGTGCGTTGGAGGGGCGCGATGTGCTGGCTGCGCAAACCGCCGTGCGCATGCATCTGCAAGCCTCCGAGCAGCGCTGGGTGAATGACAACCGGCATGAGTGGTCTTGAGTTTGCGTATTGAGAGGCGTGTGCAGGTGTACTTGGAGTTGCATTGCATCTCAAAACCAAGGGTAAACACCTAGTCTTCTTGTTAAACTGGTCAGGCCAAATGTTGCAAAATTCATCTTTTGGCCTGACCAATCAACAGAGAAGCCCGGATGAACACCATCGATTCCAGAAAATTGCCCCACGTGGACCTGTCGCTCACCACGCTGGCCCTGGGCTGCTCCCAGATGGGCGGGCTGTACCGTAGCACCAGCGCGCACGAGGTAGAGGAACTTTTTGCCAGCGCCTGGGCAGCCGGGGTGCGCTATTTCGATACCGCCCCCTTTTACGGCTACACGCGCTCGGAGCACCGGCTGGGTGCCCAGCTGGCCGAGCACCCGCGTGCCGACTATGTGATCAGCACCAAGGTGGGTCGCCTGATGCGCCCCGATACCAGCGTAGCCCCCGGCGACGATGGTTGGGCCAACCCCTATCCCTTTCGGCCGCGTTACGACTACAGCTACAGCGGCGTGATGCGCTCGTTTGAAGACAGCCAGCAACGGTTGGGCCTGTCCCATATCGACATTTTGTACGTGCATGACATTGGCCGCGACACCCATGGCGAGAAGCACTCGCACTATTGGCGGCAGCTCACACAGGGAGGCGGCTTTCGCGCACTGGATGAACTGCGCACCAGTGGATCCATCAAAGCCGTCGGACTGGGCGTGAACGAATGGCAGGTGGTGATGGATGCCATGCAAGCGTTCAACCTGGACTGCACCATGCTGGCCGGGCGCTACACCCTGCTGGAGCAGAGTTGCCTCACCCCTTTTCTGGACGAATGCGTGCGCCGTGGCAATGCCATCGTGATTGCCGGGGTTTTTAACTCGGGCATTCTGGCGGGTAGCACCAAGTTCAACTACGCCGAGGCCCCGCCTGATGTGGTGGCGCGGGTGCAGGCACTGGCGCAAACCTGCCAGGAATTTGAGGTACCCCTGCAAGCGGCGGCGCTGCAGTTTCCCATGGCCCACCCGGCAACCGTGTCCTGCGTGGTGGGCACCCGCACCGCGGCCCAGTTGCAACAAAACCTGGCCTGGATGGCTCACCCCATTCCAGCGGCCCTGTGGCAAGCGCTGCGCCAACGCGGTCTGATCGACCCGGCAGCCCCAGTGCCAGATTAAAACCTCCCCATTTACCTTCGTTCTCTTCCCAAGGATTGATATGTTGACCGTCATCTGCGAAACCCCGGGCGTGCTGCGCGCTCAAGAAAGCGCCATGCCCACCCGCAAAGAGGACGAGGTGCTGCTGCGCATTCGCCGTGTGGGCGTGTGTGGCACCGACTTGCACATCTTTACCGGCAACCAGCCGTTTCTGAGCTACCCACGCGTCATGGGGCATGAAATATCCGGCACGATCGAAGCCGCGCCCGTGGGCAGCGCATTGAAGCCGGGTGACAACGTGTTTGTCATGCCCTACCTGTCGTGCGGTCACTGTGTGGCCTGCCGTCAGGGCAAGACCAATTGCTGCACCCAAATTCAGGTGCTGGGGGTCCACCGTGACGGGGCCATGACCGAGTACCTGAGTGTGCCCGCGCCGTTTGTGCACAAGGCCGAAGGGGTGAGCCTGGACCAGGCCGCCATGGTGGAGTTTTTGGCCATCGGTGCCCACGCCGTGCGCCGTGCTGATGTGCAGCCAGGCCAGCGTGTGCTGGTGGTCGGCACCGGACCGATTGGCATGGCGGTCTTGTTGTTTGCCGGTCTGCGTGGCGGCCAGGTCACTGCCCTGGACACCCGCGCCGAGCGCGTGGACTTTTGCAAGCAACATTTGGGCGCACATGTCGGCGTGCTGATTGGTGCCAGCGATGTGGACGAACTCTCGGCACTCACCAACGGCGAGTTCTTCGACGTGGTGTTTGATGCCACCGGCAACGCCCGCGCCATGGATCGCGGCTTCCAGTTCATTGCCCACGGCGGCAAGTACGTCATGGTGTCGGTGGTGCGTGACAACATCACCTTTGCCGACCCCGAATTCCATAAACGTGAAGCCACCCTGCTGGGTAGCCGCAACGCCACCACCGAGGACTTTGAGACGGTGTTGGCCGCCATGCGCGCGGGCCGCATTCCCACTGCGGCCTTGAACACCCACCGCATGACACTGGCCGAAG
>CAIOAQ010000243.1 GCA_903856025.1 uncultured beta proteobacterium | reverse complement strand
GTCCATCAGCGTGCTGTGCGATCACTTGAATGCGTGCGTGCTGGACATTAGGCAGATATGGAACTCGGAAGCATTCAAGTCAAAACGGTACAGCCACACCAAAGCATCTCTCAAAAATCAGCGCAGCGGTTATCGGTGGATCGACAGTCTTTTGGGCAAGTGCAACAGACTGTGTGTCATACGCTTGGACTTGACGTACCAAAAAAAGTACCAGTGGTCAGAAGCAGAAGATCATGCCGTGACGAAACAGGAATGCTTTGCTCACCGTGAAACATTCTTGCGCGGACTGCCCGAATGGATTACCGATGGTGCCTTTCTGGGCTACATGTTGAAGACTGAATTCACGCTGAAACGTTCAATTCACCACCATGTCTTATTGATTCTGAACGGCGGCAGAGCGCGTTCGGCTATGCTGATTGCCAACATACTGGGGCAACGCTGGCAGCGCGAGGTCACACAGGGACGTGGTAGTTTTCACAATGTCAACGCCAATTTCGACAAGACGTCACTAACTTGTGGCATAGGCGACGTTTATGCCCGCGATGCACAAAAAATAGCCAACCTCAAACAGAAGGTGATTTCTTATTTGTGCAAACCGGACTACTACGCACGGTGGGTGGTCTCGAAGAAGCACCGACTGTTCATGAAGTCTGTTACTAGGCCATTACGGGAACGTACGCTGGGGCGGCCAAGAGCGGTACCCTATCAAGAGGCAGCGCTGTAAGCGCCCTTCCATTGGTGATGCAACTGGACCAGATGCATGGAGACGGTTCGACGCTATATCTGATGCCATCAATGAGCCTTTCTTGCATTGAAGTGGCACCTGTTGAACCTGTTTCCAAGCCCCATTTAGTTCTCGTAAGGAGGTAAAGCGCGATTTGCGTCACCGTCATAATCAACGGCCATGGCAAGCACCAAGAAACCCACTGCACCCCAACGCATCTACCAACTGCACGTTGCCCTACTGGACATCACACCAATGGTCTGGCGGCGATTGTGGATACCGGGAAGCCTGAAGTTATCCAAGCTGGATCGCGTCATTCAGGAAGCCTTTGGCTGGACCAACAGCCATTTGCACGAGTTCAGAATTGTTGGTGAGCGTTACGGCATGACGGAAATTGAAAGCATGGACGGTGATGAAGACCTGAAGAATGACAAGAAATTCACCGTCGGAAAAGTACTTAACGACTCCGTTAAAGAGTTTGAATACGAATATGACTTTGGCGATGGATGGCGGCATCGGGTTATGGTGGAAGGCATCATGGCTGAGACCCATTACAACGATTGGCCGCTGTGCCTGACGGGTGAAAACGCCTGCCCACCGGAGGACATCGGCGGTCCTGGTGGCTTTGAGGATTTCGTGCAGTCCATGGCTGACTCAGAGGATGATGACCATTTTGACAACTGGAACTGGCATGGTGGCCCGTTTGACCCGAAGGGCTTTGATGTCAACACCACCAACGCCCGCATACGCAATCTGCGCTGAGCAATACCGTGAATATGGAGACCGTCGCCGTACTGGACTTTGAAACCACTGGTTTGTCCCCGAGCTGGGGTGACAGAGCGACCGAAATTGCTATCACCCTGGTGCGTGACGGGCAAGTCATAGACCGATTTCAGAGCCTAATGAACGCTGGTCGAAGAATCCCGGCCGAGGTAACCCAACTCACTGGCATCACCAACGCCATGATCGCAGCGGCACCACCAGTGGCAAAAGTTATGCGCGATGCCTCCAAGTTTGTCGGCAGCATGCCAGTGGTCGCCCACAATGCCTCGTTTGACAAGAAGTTTTGGGAGGCGGAACTGGCTTTCCTGTCGATACCGTCATTGAGCGTGTTTGCCTGCACGATGCTGCTGTCTCGTCGGCTGTATCCCCAATCACCCAACCACCGACTCTCAACATTGGTGCAACTGCTTGGTCTTCCAAACTCTGGTCGTGCCCACAGGGCGATGGTTGATGCTGAAATGGCGGGACACCTGTGGTGCCGCATCCAACAGGACATCTCAACGACCTACGGCGTTCAATCCGTTAACCATAAACTCCTGACCCGTGTGCAAAAGGTCCCACGCGTGAAAATTCCGGCACTATTTAAATTCGGTTGATTTGATCAATATGGCAAGCCACATTGGAGTCAGTCAACTTTTCGAAGTTACTCCAAACCTGCCCTTCAAATGCGGATTTGATGGTCGGCCAACTGGCGCTAATTTCGTCAAAACCAATTTTAAGAATTGACCAGTACCGGGTGCTCACGGGTGGCTGCTTCAGGGCAACGGAAATATTTTCACTGTCGAGGTTCCATAAAGCTGTCGCTCAATCTGCGGCATCCCATTCGTATTGCTGACGATGGTTGTGGAAAGGTTTCAGACAGGTGTGCCGCGGAGGACTAAACCGCTCCGCGGTATCCTTCGATCAGCGATTTTGGTTATCTGATGATGTAG
>CAIOAQ010000242.1 GCA_903856025.1 uncultured beta proteobacterium | reverse complement strand
TTTTGCCTTCGGTCGAATGGGAGATGAAGACCGAGGGTATCGCTTGGCATGAATTGGAAAATGAGCCAAACGAACTTGGCACGCTCTTTAGGAACATGCGACGACAGGATGTCGATCCCACACATTGTCTGCTCAGCGTCTTGCCGCTCCTTCTGGAAAAAATGCCACCGGGCATAGCTGCGCAGTTCGAAGCAGTTGTTCAGGCGCTCAAAGATGGGACTTTTACGGATGATCCATTGACACCATTTTCGGGGAAATGGGCCTACTTTCGCATGGGCGCTGCCAATATGAAATCTCCATATTTCGACGAATACGTGCGCATTGAAGCCGAAAGCCAAGCTGCCGATGCGGCACTGTATACTCGACCTTCACCGTAACGGGCGACACGGTTACTCGCAAGCGTCCGGAATTGGGAAGAATGTCGCCACTTCGGTAGGCGTCACCGTAATTCAAGGCATAGTTGGGGTCGGCGGGCTGAGGTAGGGTCTGGTAGGTGATGCCATCGAGTTGCTGATGGGCAAATACATGATCGTGGCCCTGAAAAAACGCCGTGACCTTGTTCTTGACCATCAATGCATGGATTGGCAGCGCCCAGCTTGGTCGATGGTTTGCAAACTCATCATCACCACGCCGGTTTTTGCCGCCCCACTCAAAACTGTCGGCCTGTTCTATCCCACCGCGCCCGGTGCCCAGCACGTGGTGTGACAGCACAAATTTGTACTTTGCAGTGCTGGATTCAAGGGTTTGTTGGAGCCACTGGTACTGTGCGTCGCCCAGGGTAATCCCCCACATGTCACGCTTTTTGCCTCGTTCCCCTAAGCGATTGTCCACAGGCACACTTGAATGCCAATAAGGGTCAATCACCACAAACAGCGCATCGCCCCAAGTCCATGCGTAGTAATCGCGCAGAAAGCCAATATGCTCGACCAACTGGCCGTTTCCACTGTAAAAACTATCGGGTGCAGGCTGGGGATATAGCCGGTTGCGAGCAGTTTGTGCCCACACTGCAACATTTTCGGCAGTGCCATTCAGATTGAATTGAGCCGCTTGTTCGTGGTTGCCATTCACCATAAAAATTGGCGCGCGTTGCCCGACCAGAGCCAGATACGGGCGTTGCAAGACATAGCGCTGTGCCACTGCTTTGCGCGTTAATTCAGGCAAGGTATCTACGCTGAAATCATCTCCCATGGTGATGTAAAAGTCAGGCGAATCAGCTGCAGCCAAACTCAAGGTTTGGGCGTACAGGCTGGCGTCAAACTGTTGCGGCCGCTCGGGATGCGAGTCCCCCTGCAACTCAAACACAAAGCTGCTGCCAGGGGCTCGTTGGGTATGAAACGATTGGGCAGCAATGGCCGCAAACTCTGTCTGACCGACGTTGCGATAACGCAGTCGGTAATACCAGCGACTGTTGGGCTGCAAGTGATCCAGTAGCACCTCAATCGGTTCCGTTGGTGCTATATTTTGAATAGCAGTTTTTTCTGTATAGATGCCGGGTTTCGTCCCAAATTCTATATAGATGTCGCTGGACTGCTCCGACATCACATTGGCAGTGATACTCGTGGCAGTGGGGCAACCCAACAGCACAGACAAGGCCGCCAAAGCACGTACCTGGCCAGGCATTTCAGTGAATGCCAGATCACGCTTTTCGGCGCCAATTCGTCCAGGTCGATCCTGTCGTGGCATAGGATTGCGCTCCAACACGGCTTGCGCTTTGCTTGGGTCTGCACCCCCCAATGTGATGAGTACGATCAGGCTGATCACCAGGCCTGACAGGCCTTTGACCCAAGCGCAAACAGCATCGATATGGCGCGATGAGCGATTCAATTGCTTTTGAGGTCTCATGAAAAGGCTTCCAAGCGCCACCCTTACCTTGCCGGGATGTCGTAACTAAAGAGCACACTGCGATTTCGTGGGCCTGTTAAGCCTGCAGAGCTAGTTTCGGTGGCAACAAAATCTACCGACAATTTTTGGGGCGTCACTGTCATGCGTACGTGCCCTGAATCACCCAGAATAGCGCCAACTTGGTAGCTGTACCGTTCAACTTCGTGCCCCGGGTGGGCAGGCTGGGGCACTTCCTGATAGATGATGCCGTCTTTGGACTGCATGGCAAACAGGTGATCGTGACCATGAAACACCGCACTAACCCTTGTGCGCACCAACATGGCATGAATCGATTCAACCCAGCCGGGCCGGTGACTTGCCAGCCCCGGCGTGCCATCTGCGTTGTCGCCGCCCCACTCGCCAAACGGTACCGCCTCGACACCACCACGCCCCTGCGCGTCGGCACCACCGGTCAGTTGGTGGATGAAAATGAGTTTGAACCTGGCATGGCTTGACTCCAGGGTTTTTTGCAACCAGTGGTACTGGGTCTCTCCCAACGACAAGCCCCAACGCTCATCGACGCGCCGTGGCGGCGCATGCCAATACGGGTTAAGGACCACCAGCAGGGCATCGCCCCAAGTCCAAGCGTAGTAGTCTTGCAGGGTTCCGGCAAGCATATCCCCGGTGGCATTGCCACTGTAAAAATGATCGGGCACGGGGTTGGGAAAGTAGCGTTTGCGCTGGGTGTTGGCCCACACCGCCAAACCATTGGCCCCTTCCCGGACTTGCTTGGCCGACTCTCCATCATGGTTTCCCAACACCAAAAACAGCGGGGTGACGCAACCGACCTGACTCAAGAAATGACGCTGGGCAAGGTACTGCTGTGTCGCACCTTCACGACTGGCATGTTTTTCGGTCATGAACGTGTCACCCAAATCGATATGCAAGTCGGGCTGATCCGCCGCTACATTGGCCAAGGTTTGCTGATACAGCGCCAGGCTGGTGTTTTGATCCAGATGCGAATCGGCAGTTAGAGTAAATACAAAGCTGCTGCCAGGGGGCCTA
>CAIOAQ010000241.1 GCA_903856025.1 uncultured beta proteobacterium | reverse complement strand
ATCCGGCAACACCGCGACGGGAATTGCGGTCTGAGAAACCACCGGCAAAGTGACTGGCACAGCGGCGAGCAATGATGCTGCTTCCTGAGCTTGACCCACCGCCACCTCAGGGGGCAAGTCTTTGGATTCAATGACTTGCGTTGGAGCCATGACGGTCAGCCAATGGCAGATGTTCTCCAGCTGGCGCACGTTGCCCGGGAAAGCGAACTGCCCAAGCCAGGTCAACGCCGCATCCGAAATGCGCTTGGGCTCCCCTCCCAGCTGGCGCGCACTTTGCTGAAGAAAATGTCGCGTCAGCATCGGGATATCTTCCCGGCGCTCGCGCAGCGCGGGCAATCGCAAGCGAATCACGTTCAAGCGGTGGAACAGGTCTTCACGGAACACGCCATCTTTGACGCGCTGCTCCAGGTTTTGGTGGGTGGCGGCAATCACCCGCACATTGGTTTTAACGGCGCTGTGACCGCCCACGCGGTAAAAATGACCATCTGACAACACCCGCAACAGCCGTGTTTGCAGATCAAACGGCATGTCCCCAATTTCGTCCAGGAAAAGCGTGCCCCCATCGGCCTGCTCAAAACGACCACGGCGCATGGTCTGCGCGCCGGTAAATGCACCGCGCTCGTGGCCAAACAGCTCGGATTCGAGCAAATCTTTGGGAATGGCCGCCGTGTTGATGGCCACAAATGGCCCGGTCGCACGGGGCGAGTGTTTGTGCAGCGCACGCGCCACCAGCTCTTTTCCGGAGCCGGATTCGCCAGTGATCATGACGGTCACGTTGCTCTGACTCAGGCGGCCAATGGCCCGAAACACGTCCTGCATGGCCGGTGCCTGGCCGAGCATTTCTGGTGCATCGGTGTCGTGCGTTTCGCTGACCTCTTCGCGTTGGCTTTCTTCCACCGCGCGGCGAATCAACTCCACAGCCTTTGGAATATCAAAGGGTTTGGGCAGGTACTCGAACGCGCCGCCCTGGAAGGCCGACACGGCGCTGTCCAGGTCCGAGTAGGCGGTCATGATGATCACCGGCAAGCCAGGGTACTTGGCTTTGACTTTTTCCAGCAAATCCAGTCCTGAGCCGCCGGGCATGCGGATGTCGCTCACCAGCACCTGGGGCGCCTGGTCGTCTTCGTCCAGCGCCTTCAGTACTTCACGGGCATTGGTGAAACTGCGACTGGGCAACTGCTCGCGCAGCAGCGCTTTTTCCAGCACAAAGCGAATCGACTGGTCATCGTCCACGATCCAAATGGGTTTCATCACGTTGTGTTGCCTTTGGTTAGCACCCCAACTGCAAAGGCCTTTGGCTCACCCGCTTGTGTGGCCGCAAAGCCCCTGCACTCAGGGCAGAGGAATCAATATCTTGAAATCAGTACGGCCTGGCTCGCTGTCACACTCGATCAACCCGTGGTGTTGCTGCACAAAGGTTTGCGCCAATGTCAGCCCCAACCCCGAACCGCCATCCCTGCCCGACACCAGCGGGTAAAAAATGCGGTCTTTGATCGTGTCTGGCACGCCAGGCCCGTTGTCAATCACATGCAATTCCAGTGCCAACCGGTAGCGTTGTTTGCCAAATGTCGTTTGACGTGCCACCCGGGTGCGAAATATCAGTTGGGCATCGCCCTGCACGATGCGGTCCGACAGCGCTTGGGCAGCGTTGTGTGCAATGTTGATCAGGGCCTGAATCAACTGTTCGTGGTCACCTCTGAAATCGGGAATGGAGGTGTCATAGTCGCGCACCACGCTCAAGCCTTTAGGAAATTCCGCCAGAATCAGCGAGCGCACCCGCTCACACACCTCATGAATGTTCACATCACTCACCACATGTGGCCGGCGGTGCGGGGCCAGCAACCGATCCACCAGAGACTGCAGGCGGTCGGCCTCACGGATGATGACCTGGGTGTACTCTGACAGCTCCGGCTGGGCCATCTCAAGCTCAAGCAACTGTGCCGCACCGCGTATCCCGCCCAGCGGGTTCTTGATTTCATGTGCCAGGTTACGAATCAATTCCTTGTTGGCTTGCGCCTGCTCGGCCAAGCGTTCCTCACGGTCCTGCCTGGCTTGTTGCTCCAGTGGCAACAGTTCAACAATGATTTCTTGTATCTCTGTCAGGGTCACGATGACATGCACTGGAAGAGGTTCACGTGCGGCACGCAGCAAGCCCGCATCAAAACGCAGAGCCGCAAATTCATTGCTGCCGGCACCTTGCAATGCCGTTGTCAGATGCGCAGGTTGGGTAAAGCTGTCGGGCAGATGCGAGCCCACAATGCTGCGCCTGGAAATCCCCAGGGCATCTTCCAGCGCGGCATTGACGAACTGCACGGTGCCATCGCTCTGGACCACCGCCACCAAGGTCGCCAACAAGTCAAAGGCTTGAAATCGCTGCGCGGTGGACTCAGTCACCACAACCGCGCCAACTTTGTGAACAGGTTTCAATGGCAACCCGTTCTAATACTGAGAGCTGCCATTGGCAGGAAGACGCCCCAGTTCTCTGCGGATGCCCGCCAGATCACTTTCATTGCGCGCCAGACTGGCCTTGAGCTCAGCCACCCGGTCAAGGTACTTTTGATGATTCCGCATTTCATCCCCGCGCTTTTCCGGTTCACCATTGTTGTAGTCTTTGAGCAATTCGGTTTGGCGCGCCTCGGCCTTCGTCAGCTCAGATTGCAAGATCAGCCTGGCATCCGAATCGCGGGATTTTTGATCTGCAGCATCCACACGGGCTCCGCCAGTGGTTGAGCCTGCTGCGCTCGCAGATTTGGTGGCCGATGCTTTGGGACGCGCGCCCTGAACCACGGTGACATTGCCACCTTCTACCAATTTGCAGCCTTTTGCCTGGGCCAGCGACACCGTGTTGGTGTATTCGTTACCACACCGGTAAATGCGTTCCTGTGCCATCACTGGCACGCACAGCGTGACCATGCCACACGCTGCCAAAACGATTCGTTTCATTTTCATAACCAGCCTTATGTCATTCATGATGCCGTGTCTATTCATCAGGTCCTGTCGGCACCCATCCAGCGGCTAGTTTCCCACATAAAAAAAGGGACGACCAATGGCGTCCCTTTTTGCATGATTGACGGTCTGAAAAAACAAACCGCAATCGTGATTACAGCGAGTAATACATGTCGTATTCCACCGGATGCGGTGCCATGCGGAAGCGTTGAACTTCACCCATCTTCAACTCAATGTATGCATCGAGCATGGAGTCGGAGAACACACCACCCTTGGTCAGGAAGCCACGGTCCTTGTCGAGGTAGTCCAGCGCCTGATCCAGGCTGTGGCACACGGTCGGGATCTTTGCATCTTCTTCAGGCGGCAGATGGTACAAATCCTTGGTGGCTGCTTCGCCCGGATGGATTTTGTTTTCGATACCGTCCAGACCGGCCATCATGAGGGCCGAGAAGCACAGGTAAGGATTGGAAGACGGATCAGGGAAGCGCGCTTCAATACGACGGCCCTTGGGGTTGGCCACGTGCGGAATGCGGATCGAAGCTGAGCGGTTACGGGCGGAGTAAGCCAGTTTCACTGGAGCCTCAAAACCGGGCACCAGGCGCTTGTAGCTGTTGGTACCAGGGTTGGTGATGGCGTTCAGGGCACGGGCGTGCTTGATAATGCCGCCGATGTAGTACAGAGCGAAGTCGCTCAAACCCGCGTAGCCGTCACCGGCAAACAGGTTCTTGCCGTCTTTCCAGATCGACTGGTGCACGTGCATGCCTGAGCCGTTGTCGCCGGCGTAGGGTTTAGGCATGAATGTCGCGGTTTTGCCGTAGGCATTGGCCACGTTCCACACCACGTATTTCAGAACCTGTGTCCAGTCAGCGCGTTGCACCAGGGTGCTGAACTTGGTACCGATTTCATTTTGACCTGCACCAGCCACTTCGTGGTGGAACACTTCAACCGGGATGCCCAGGGATTCAAGAATGAGCGACATTTCTGCGCGCATGTCTTGGGTGCTGTCAACTGGGGGCACCGGGAAATAGCCGCCCTTGACGGTGGGACGATGGCCACGGTTGCCGCCTTCGAGCTTGGCACCACTGTTCCAGGGTGCTTCGTATTCGTCGATTTCGAAGCCGACTTTGCCGGGTTCGTTGGACCAGCGCACGCCGTCAAAGATGAAGAATTCGGGCTCAGGACCGAAGTAAGCGGTATCGCCCAGGCCAGATGCCTTGAGATAGGCTTCTGCACGGTTGGCGATGGAACGTGGGTCACGGTCATAAGCTTTGCCGTCACCTGGTTCGACCACGTCGCACTGAAGGAACAGCGTGGTTTCTTCAAAGAATGGGTCGATATTGGCCGTATTGGGATCAGGCATGAGTTGCATGTCCGAGGCTTCAATACCCTTCCAACCAGCCACAGAAGAACCGTCAAACGCGTGACCTGAAGTGAACTTGTCTTCGTCAAATGCGGAAATTGGCACCGTGACGTGCTGCTCTTTACCACGGGTGTCGGTGAAGCGGAAGTCAACGAACTTGACTTCGTTGTCTTTCACCATCTGTATCACGTCTGCGACGGTCTTAGCCATTTTTTACTCCAAAAGGATCGTTGTTGAAAGGGTTTCAGGGGGAAAGGAATGCAGTTTTTATGCCAGATGGAAATGCCATTCGAACGGTTCTGCAACGCGTGTATTTTGCATCGAGTTCACCGGTTTTAAACACCGTTGACACAAGTGTTCCTGTGCTCACCATAAAAGTGCCGATTCACAGCGCTAGCATTGCACTTAAATGGTGCATTATTTAAGACAACATGGGTGCACTTTTACGGCTGCACCAATTCAGGGCCTAACTTCAATTGAAAAGGCTGCAATCCTTTCAGCAGTGCGTCATACGCTGGACCGACTTGAGCAGGATCGCCTTTGACACCCAACTCGATATGGCGGCCAAATTGAGGATGGTCGACACTGGGCAAACTGAACACCTTCACACCGGGGTGATCACGCTCCAGTGTTTCCATCAATGGCGTTAACGTGGCTTCCATCGCGCCAAAAACGATGACAGACCGTTCTTGCCAAGCGCTGGTATCAAAATAAACCCTGTAAAACGTGTCAAGTACCCACTCCATCATGGGCCAGGCCATCACCGGGAAACCCGGCACGAAATAGACGCCCCCGCGATTTCCCTCCATGTAAAAACCCGGGATTTTGTTGTACGGATTCGGAATGATTTTTGCGCCTGCAGGAAACACCCCCATGTTCAGGCGGTGCACATTGTCGGCAAGTACCGGGTCGTAGACACGCCCCTGCTCAAGGGCCAGATCCCGCATCCGCTGCTCGATCAGTTCCTTGGCCTGTGGGTTCAATGCCAGCTCAACGTCCAGTGCGCGGGCGGCACATTGACGGGTGTGGTCGTCTGGTGTCGCACCAATGCCACCGGTTGAAAATACCACATCACCACTTGAGAAAGCACGCTTCAAAACTGCGGTGATGCGTGCAGGGTCGTCCCCCACATAGTCTGCATAGTCCAGCGACAAGCCACGGGTCTTGAGCAATTCAATCACTTTGGGCAAATGTTT
>CAIOAQ010000240.1 GCA_903856025.1 uncultured beta proteobacterium | reverse complement strand
GGCAGCACCAACTTCCCCAAAGGCAACAACAACAACGCCCTGGGCGATGTCAATGATGGGGCAATTGCCTATGTGTGGGACGGCAATGCCACCTACGCCGGCTGCGGCAAAACCGGCAGCGCCAACTTTTTTGCCAAGACCACCCACAACGGCCAAAACTGCGGTGTGGCGGATCTGAATGGCCTGGTGTGGGAGATTGAACCCTTTGGCATGACCAGCGACGGTACCAACTTCTACCTGCTCAACACCGCTGTGGACGTTGCTGCAATGACCGGCGGCAACACCCTGGCCACCGATGCCTGGGGTGCAACCGGCCTTGCAGCCATGTACACCAACCTGGGTGCCACTTATGGGGCGTTGACCAACAGTGCCACCAATAAGACCTTTGGCTCAGCCGCACAGGTACTGTCTGAGGCCACCAGCGGTACACCTTGGGCTATGGCAGGTGCTGGCGTGCCACTGATTGCAGGCGTTGGCGGGTCCAACCAGTTTGGCAACGACTATATGTACGATGCGCGGCCCAATGAAATGTGCCCGATGTCCGGCGCGGGCTGGAGCAGCTCCTCGATTGCGGGAGTTTGGGCCTTGGGTTGCAGCTATGTCCGTGGCAGCTCGAGCGATGGCTGCGGTTTTCGCTCTGCCTTGTATCTCTGAGGCCTGAGCGATAGCGATGGGCACCCACGATGAAGCCAAGCTCGATGTCAAGTTCACTGACTTTGCAAAGCAAATGAACTTGTATCTGAACCATTTCCCCAAGCACGAGAAATTTGGCTTGTCGCAAACCATCCGCTGCAAAGCGTATGAGGTTTACGGCTTCATCGTGGAAAGCCAAAAGCGCTTTCAAAAGAAGACCTCACTCACCAATGCAGACATCGCGCACGAGCAGTTGCGCATGTTCCTGCGCCTGGCGTTTGAGCTGGGCTATTTCTCGTTCAAAGACGGTGCCAAGATCGACCACGGTCACGAGAAGACAGCCACGCACCGTTACCTGGCCATCAGCCGCATGGTGGATGAGCTGGGCCGAATGATTGGCGGCTGGATAGCCTCTGAGAAAAGCAAATGTATCCCGGTGGCGGGAACCAAAAGGGAAGCGTCTTGATATGTTGTGCCCGATGTCCGGCGCGAACTGGAACAACTCCTCGATTGCGGGAGTTTGGGCCTTGAATTGCAACAATGTCCGTGGCAACTCGAACGATAACTACGGTTTTCGCTCTGACTCGATGTCACCTCGTACTGCGCAGGCAGATGGTGGACTCAAGGGAGGCGCTTTCCTGCGCATGGTGAAAACCTTCGCTAAATCTGCTGCACACCTCTTTTCCAGTAGGCACCATGTTGTGCTCGACCGTCTGGAGGTCATGCGATGAAGCGCATTGGCTACTTGTTTGAGAAAGCATTCACCCTGGATGCCTTGTATCAGGCGTGGGAAGATGCCAGCCACGGCAAGCGCAACAAACGCGCCACCATGGAGTTTGCCCGCCACCTGTCTGCCAACCTGGACGCACTGCATCAGGAGCTGCATGCCGGCACCTACAAGCCCCAGCCCTACATTGAGTTCACGGTGTACGAGCCTAAGCAACGCACCATCTATGCGCCTGCTTTCCGCGACCTAGTGGTGCAGCACGCCATTTACCGGCTGGTGTACCCCATCTTCAACGCTGGGTTCATTGATCACAGCTTTGCTTGCCGCGTGGGCAAGGGC
>CAIOAQ010000239.1 GCA_903856025.1 uncultured beta proteobacterium | reverse complement strand
TTTGACATCAGCACCCGCCTGACTGGCGATCTTGGGGAAAGCTTCGTCCAAATCCTCGATCCAGGACAGCGCAGGATCTTGAGCGAAGTGGTCGATAGTCAGCGCAAGGCGCTGTTTGAGATCGTCGCGGTGCGAGGTGCGATCTCGGCCGAACTGCGCCGATTCCGCAAGGGGGGAAGCGCCGACCGCAACAAACTTATCAGCCTTGGCCGGCACTACGGTGAGTTGGACGGAGAACTAGCCTACCTATACGCCATTGCCTTCGCCCGCATATGCGCGAGTATGAACGCCGAGCAGAGGAGCGCGCTAGATCGGCTGCGCAACGACAGGCAGTTTGTTGCCGCACCGGCCTATCTGTATTCGACACCGCTGGATCAGGCACCTCAGTTGGCTGAGGCTGCCAGCCTTTTCTTCCCACCGCGATGAGTTGTTCAAAAACCATGGACGCAAAGTAAAATCTGAAGGGAGATTGCCATGAACATCAGAAACCTATTCTCTGCTGCCGCCCTGGCAGCCAGTTTCCTCACCAATGCAGCATTGGCAGCGGGGGCAACAACCACGACGGTTGCGACAACGACCACTACCACTCAGCCTGCGTTCAACATGGAGCAGGCAATTACCGATCGTGCGCAGGGTACGACCATCGCCTTCTCGGGGTTCGGCATGCTGACCGGTAACCTCGGCGCACAATCCTTCTTCCCCCCGGGAAAGGTAGCAGACTACGCCGGCTTCCAGTATTTGCGCGACAACGATCCGAGCGACATGGGGCATAACACCAGTTTCCTGACACGCATCTCGAGCAATGTGCTGTACATCCTCGACGACAGCCAGCTTGCCCAATTGAAGTCGCTGGCCAAGACTCAGGTCATCAGCATCAACCTCTACGGCTGGAAGCGCTATCCGCTGATGAAGGCCTTCCGCCGACTGCTCGACGGCAATCTTCCCAGCGGGGCCACAGGCCTTAGCCTTAGCGCGGTGAAGGCTGCCTCGCGGGATATGTATCTACTCGATGGCCAGATCAGCTACGAGCGGGCCCTGCTCTATTCCAATATCTACCGTTCCCTGAGCACAACGCAGAAGGCTTATCTCGACGCCATGGTGGGCAAGGGGTACAACGGCTGGCCGAACAAGGTGGAGGATGATGTCAGGAGCAAAACGGCGGGCCTCTCCAACGACGAGGTCGTTGCAATCATGTCCTACGCAGGCGACATCTATTCCTGGTACGCAGGCTCGATCACCGCCGACGTCTATTTCTGCCCTGAGCGCCACGGCACTTACTTTGGCTCATTCTTCATCAAGGACGCGCCAGCCGTCGGCCATCCCGGATACAGCATCGACGAGACGATGACAGCGGTCGTCGGTTCAGCCCTGGTCGACAGCAGCCTTGGCTATATATCGGCAGCCGGTGCTGCCAAAATGAATACCTTGGTGGATACGCAAAGGCAAAACCTCTATGCCAATTCATCAGCCAACATCGTTCTGGCGAGAACCAAGATCGCGGAGGCTCTTAGAAGCCTCATCTCCGCCACTGCGCCCTCGACCGCTGCCCTCGCCCAAGTAAAGGCGACGGTTGATACCTACTCTGCCATGTACGGGGAGCTAGACGGGGAGAACAACTACAACTACGCCACAACGTTTGCCACAGTATTCAATAACGTCGGCGGCACCTATATTACCAACGCCCAGAAGACTGCACTGACTGCAATGCGCAAGAAGTATATGACTGCCAGCTACGCCGATGGAACCACCATAGACTTCTCTGCCTACAGCAAGTACTACCTCTACGCGGCTGAGGTTCAACCGACATCGGCGGACCTGATCAGCTACACCAGTGATACAGTCACCGACCCTCTCTTTGGCGTTGCTGCCTCACAGTCTACCCTGTCAATCAACATGGCTGCCGGCTGGAATCTTGCCGGCAACAGCACCAGTTTGCCCGTGACAGTAGCCACAACCTTCGGTAATTCAACGAATGTCACCAGTGTCTGGAAATGGAACTCAACAACACAGAAATGGGCCTTCTACACTCCCGGCCAAAACGATGGTGGCGCAGCCTATGCAGCCAGTAGCGGCTACGAAGTCCTGAGCACCATCAACGGTGGTGAAGGTTTCTGGATCAATGCTAAGAGCGCATTTACCATACAAATACCGATAGGAACTGCGATCACATCGGCCTCGATGAGCAGTTTGCCGTCCGGGTGGAGCCTAATTTCTGTCGGCGACAACCCGACCCCTAGCCAATTCAACAGTACAGTAAGCAGTTTTCCCTCGAATTCAAGTACTCCGCCATCGATTGGGACATCTACCACTAGCATTACTTCTGTTTGGGCTTGGAGCGGCACTTCGTCTAAATGGTACTTCAACTCGCCAAGCCTTCAGGCATTGGGCGGTACGGCGCTTACTGACTACATCAGCAGCAAGGGCTATCTGGATTTCACCACGGCAAATACAACGCTGGGACCGGGGATGGGTTTTTGGGTAAAGAAGTTGTGAGTCGACTGCCAGGAGAATTCAAATGACTAAGGTGATGAATCTGGGATTGACTCTCGGGGTAGCTGTGCTACTCGGTATTTTGTCTGTTATGGTTTCTTCACGTGACACAG
>CAIOAQ010000238.1 GCA_903856025.1 uncultured beta proteobacterium | reverse complement strand
GGGGCCCAGGCTCCTGATTGGCTAGAGCACAGCGGATTGACACTGGATTCACAAGGTTTCGCGGTGGTGGATGTTTTTCATCGTTCCACCAGCCATCAGCACGTATTTGCTGCGGGCGATGCGGCCTCCCACATGGATCTGGGCATCCCAGGCAACAGTGCCTATGCCTTGCGCGCCGACCCCGCTCTGAGCAAAAACCTGCGGGCAGTGGCTGCAGGTATAGCGCCACGTACCCCAACGCCTCCCCATAAAACCCTGAACCTGCTGTCGTGCAGTGGCCGCAGCGCCATCGCCAGTTGGGGAAAATGGTCTGCGCAAGGGCGATGGGTTTGGTGGCTCAAGAACTGTATCGATCGCGGTTTCATTAAAAGATACCGCGCAAAATGATCATCGCTGCTTCAAGCGGCCCACGCTGACATTCGCCGCCGTGACACCAAGTGCAGCCATATGCGCTGGAATCGGTTGGCCTTGCACTAACGCTGCCACCAACTCGCCCATGGCCGGTGCGGTCTGGATGCCGTAGCCCCCCTGGCCCGCCAAAAAGAAAAAGCCGGGAGCGTCCGGTGCAAAGCCAGCCACCGGTGTGCGGTCTTCTACGAATGAGCGCAAACCTGCCCATTTGCGCCGCACCTGACGGATTTGCATCGTAGTCGCTGTTTCCATGCGGTCCACGGCGATGGCCACGTCCAATTCTTCGGGCTGTACATCCTGTGGTCCGACCGGATCTTCGTTAGCGGGGGACACCAACAGCATGCCCGCATCAGGTTTCATGTAAAAACCCTCTTGCGCGTCAATCACCATCGGCCAGCCTGAAATATCGCAACCCGCAGGAGCGTCGCAGGTAAAAGCGGTACGGCGCATCGGTTCCAGTCCGATAGGTGCTACGCCCGCCAGTTCGGCCAGCACATCACACCATGCCCCCGCTGCGTTGACCACCGCAGATGCCAAAAAAATACCTGCAGGGGTTTCCACACGCCAGCCCTGTGCATCATGAGAGATTTTCAGAACTTCAGCATCACACACCAGTTGCGCGCCAGCTGCTTTTGCGCCACGCAAAAAACCCTGATGAATGCCGTGCACATCCATGTCCATGGCATCCGGTTCATAAACCCCATACACGGCACATTCAGGCTTGAGCACCGGTACACACTTCAGAATCTGATCTTGTGTCCACCACTCAATGTTGGGAACCAACATGCGCTTTTCCTGGAACGCCTGCATCAACGTTTCATGGTCATCCACGCCTCCCACACTCAGAGAGCCCCGGGGTGTCACCAAAGGATAAGGAGAAAAGTCTTTCGGTGGGTTGAAGTAAAAGGATTTTGAGGCTGTAGTGATGGCGCGCACGGTGGCATTGCCATAAGTTTCCGAATACAACGCGGCAGAACGACCGGTGGCGTGGTAGCCAGGTTGAGCCTCCCGCTCAAGAATCGTCACTCGTTTGTGGGGTGCCAAAAAATAGGCGGCCGATGCTCCGGCCATGCCAGCACCAATAATGAGAACGTCTGTGGTTTGCATCAAGCAACTTTCAAAAATGGGAATCAAGCGAAAAATCAGCTGACGCTCATTATTTCAAGTTTGCCACTCCGGTCAGCGATTTTGAAGTTGAAAATTGATCTCAATCATTTTTTTCATGCGCCATTAGCGAACATTCAGAGAGACTGTGATCCCGCCGTTTTCACATGTCGTCCCGTTTTCGAACCATCCATTACCCGGCACCGGTCTTCCCATTAGGTCACCCTCGTCAGATCAAACCAGCTGCAAGTGGTGCGTCACCAGTTTGAAATCCGGATCTTCAGGGAAAGCTTTGACCGCGAAACCCAGTCCCTTCATGAGCTTGAGCATGTTGGGATTGTTGGCCAGCACCAAGCCTTCAATTTCAGTCAGCCCTTTCTCGCGCGCAAAGTCCATGATCGAAAGCATCAACCGCGAACCCATGCCCTTGCCCTTGAACTCATCCGCCACCACCAGTGAGAACTCGCAACTAGCGCGATCCGGGTTGGTGATGTAGCGCGACACACCAATGATGCGCGTGCCCACTACCGTGTGGCCTTGCGCATCGACGGTTTCTTCAGTGACCATCGCAACCAACGCCATTTCACGGTCGTAGTCGATCAGCGTGAAGCGCGACAGCATGGTCGCAGGCAGTTCTTGCATCGATGACACAAAGCGGAAGTAACGGCTTTCGGGCGACAGGCCACGCACAAAGGCTTGCAACATCTCGGCATCGTCCGGGTGCACCGGTCGCACGATGTATTCACCGCCACCGGCAAGCGGGCACAGTTGCTCGTATTGCGACGGGTAGGGCAATATGGCCAGGTGGTTGTAGTGACGCACCGAAGGCGCGGCGTTTTCCACCACAATGCGCGCGTCCACAGCCACGGCACCGGTCTCATCCACAATGATGGGGTTGATGTCCATCTCGCGCAGTTGCGGCAGCTCGCAGACCATTTCTGATACACGCATCAGGATTTGCTCCAGCCCCTCGACGTCGACCGCTGGTGCGCCACGCCAGACCCCCAGTGTTTCAGCTACGCGGGAGCGCTCAATCAGCCGCCCCGCCAAAAACTGGTTCAACGGCGGCAACTCCATGGTGCGGTCATTGATGAGTTCGATCATGGTGCCACCGGCACCAAAAGCGATGACCGGGCCAAAGGGCTCGTCGGTGATCAAGCCCACACACACTTCACGACCCCGCTTTTGGTTGGACATTTTCTGGACCGTGATGCCATTGATGCGCGCGTGGGGTTGCAGCTTGGTCACCGCGGCCATCATCTCGAGATAGGTGTCACGTACGCTGGTCGCGGTGAGGATGTTCAGCGCCACACCTTGTACGTCAGACTTGTGACTGATGTCGGGCGAATCAATTTTGAGCGCCACCGGGAAACCCAGCTGGGTGGCAATCATGATGGCTTCGTTGGGGCTTCGCGCCAAAATGGTTTTAGTCACTGGAATGTGGAAAGCCGCCAACAAGGCTTTGGACTCCATCTCGGTGAGCACTTTGCGACGCTCCGCCAACACACTTTCTATCAGCAGGCGGCCACCTTCCACATCGGGCTTGGCCAGATCGGACAAAGGCGGTGGCGTTTGCTGCAGCAGCTGCTGATTCTTGTAAAACGAGGCAATGTTGCCAAACGCGCCGACTGCAGCCTCGGGTGTGCGAAAGCTGGGGATAGACGCATCGTTCAAAATTTTGCGGGCCTCGCCCACCGTGGCATCCCCCATCCAGCAGGTCAACAGCGGTTTGCTGACGCGCGGATTGAAATCGGCTATGGCCCGTGCCACGGCATCTCCATCCACACCCATCTTTGGCGAATAGATCACCAGGATGCCGTCAATTTGTTGCGCATTGCTGACCGCCTCGATGGCCGCGCGAAATTGCTCAGGGTTAGCGTCTTCAGACAAATCCAGCAAATCCGTGAAAGTGGCCTGCCTGGGCATCACCGGGGTGATGGCATGCACTTGTTCGGCGGTCAATCGGCCAAGATCGAGATTGATTTCGCTGATCCAGTCTGCGGCCAGCACACCAGGGCCTCCACCATTGGTCACGACAGCCAACCGCTTGCCGACCGGTCTGAAACGTGAGGCCAGGCATTTGGCAGCCGAAAACAAGGCCACAAATGACCGTACCCGCACCGCGCCAGCACGGCGCAGCGCCGCATCAAACGCGTCGTCACTGCCCACAATGGTGCCCGAGTGGGTCAACGCGGCGCGGTTACCGTGTTCACGTCGACCTGCCTTGAGCACCACCACCGGCTTGGCATTGGCAGCTGCACGCAGCGCACTCATGAAACGACGTGCATTGGTGATACCTTCAAGGTACACCACGATGCTGTGGGTTTTGGCATCCGATGCCAAAAAATCCAACACTTGGGCCATATCCACGGCGGTGTTCGGCCCGAGTGACACCACGGTTGAAAACCCGACCGCATTCTTTTTGGCCCAGTCCAGAATGGATGCCGTCAAAGCCCCTGATTGCGACACCAGCGCCAGCGGCCCCGGCGAGGCCAAACTGCCGGCCACACTGGCATTCAAATGCAGGTCAGGGCGCTGGAAACCCAAACAATTGGGGCCGAGCAAATGGATGTTGTCCCGCTTGGCAATTTTGTTCAGCTCAGCCGCCCCTGCCGCGTCAATGCCACTGGAAATGACCAGGGCTGCGTGGCACTTGATGCGCCCGGTGATTTCAAGCGCGTCCCCCACTTCATCGGCTGCCAGCGCGATGATCGCCAAATCTGCCCGCAGCGTGGCCAAATCAGCCAGGGTGCCGGTGGCATGAATGTCCACAAAGGTCAGTTTTCCGGTAAATCGCTGCGCGGTGAGGGACTCTCGCAAGGACTTGGATTGAGGCGTGTGCGACTCTGGCGCGTCAGGTCTGCCGGCAAACACCACAATAGAGGCTGGCGAAAACAGCGAGCTTAAGAAATGCTTGTCCATGAAACCACCTATTGACGACTTGAAAATAGGGTGAGCTTAACCTTTAAGACCCTGTTCAGGCTTGATTTTGCTCACTAACCCTGCATCTGAAACAGTAACTGTATGCCTGTTAAACCCATTTCCGAAGCTCAGACGGCACCCCAAGCCAGACGCATTGCGCATCTGGACATGGACGCGTTCTACGCGTCGGTCGAGTTGCTGCGCTACCCACAGCTCAAAGGGCTGCCGGTGGTGATTGGCGGTGGACGCAGGCCGGTGGATGACGCGCTGCAGCTTGGCCAAGGCGAATGCCTGCTGCACAAAATTCCGGTGGCGCAGTTTCCGCTGCTCAAGGATTACACCGGGCGTGGTGTCATCACCACCGCCACCTATGCCGCCCGCCAGTTTGGCGTGGGTTCGGCCATGGGCCTGATGAAAGCCGCCAAACTGTGCCCACAGGCAATTTTGCTGCCGGTGGACTTTGCCGAATACCGGCGCTATTCCAAAGCCTTCAAGGCCATCGTCACCGACATTGCCCCCCTGATGGAAGACCGTGGCGTGGACGAGGTCTACATCGACTTCACCGATGTGCCCGGTGGACAACGCGAAGGTGGACGGGTGTTGGCGCGGCTGATCCAAAAAACCATCTTCCAACAAACCGGACTGACCTGTTCGGTGGGGGTGGCCCCTAACAAACTGCTGGCCAAAATGGCCAGTGAATTCAACAAACCCAATGGCATTGCCATCGTTCATGAATCCGATCTGGTGCAGATGATCTGGCCGCTGCCCTGCCGAAAAATCAACGGCATTGGTCCAAAGGCCGATGAAAAACTGCAAGGCCTGGGCATCCAGACCATTGGCGAACTGGCTCAAAAAAGCGTGGATTGGCTGATTGACCACTTTGGCCAGAAAACCGGGGCCTGGATGTTTGATGCGGCGCACGGCCTGGACCACCGCCCTGTGGTGCTGGAGAGTGAACCGGTGTCCATCAGCCGTGAAACCACCTTTGAACAAGACCTGCACGCCGTGCGCAACAAGGCGGAATTGGGGGCCATCTTCACCCGCCTTTGCGAACAAGTCGCCGATGACCTGCAGCGCAAAGGCTACCTGTGCAAAACCGTCGGCATCAAATTGCGCTATGACAACTTCAAATGTGTCACCCGCGACCAGACACTGGAGGTTTTGACCTGTGACGCCGCAACCATCCGCAAAATGGCAGGCCTGTGCCTCAAGCGTGCGCCACTTGACCGCCCCCTGCGCCTGCTGGGGGTGCGAACGGCTTCGTTGATGCCGGTCGATTCCGCCGAAGGCAAGCCATTAAATAGGCTTGCACCCCCCGAATCAGAAGCGCAAGCAGCTATAACTTCAATAGCTTTTTTGCCGCAACTCTTCTGAGGATTGCGTTGGACATTGGGACAAACCCGCACACTCCCCGTTCCTGCGGGGATTTTGTCCTAACGGCCTTAAGATTGAACTCCGGACAGTTGGTGTTCGGGCAAGCAATGAGGTATGAGCTACCAAGCCATGACACCGGTTTCTGATTCCCCTGCATCCTTGAGCCAGTTGATCACTGGCGACTTGGGTTTGCTGCAGCGTTTCGTTGACGCACTGCCGGTGCATTGCTTCGTCAAAAACCTTCAAAACGAGTTGATTTTGATGAACCAGACCGGTGCGTCCATGCTAGGCACCACCGTACAAGCGTTGCGCGGCAAGCATTTGTCAACCTGGCTAGGTCCCGACCACCTTTTGCGCATTGCGCAGCAGGATGCGCAGATATTTGCCCAGCGCAAGACCTTGCGCTTTGAAGAAATCCTGTGGGACACCCACCAGGCACGGCATCTGAATGCAGTCACCTACAAGACCCCCACCTTTGATGCGCAAGGAAACCCCCAGTATGTGATCGGTCTGACGATTGATATCACCGAGAAAAAGGCCCTTGAGACGCAGATTGCCAGTGAGTTGCAGTTGCTCGAACTTTTTGCCACCAACACCGGGCTGCCAGAATTGCTGGAGGCTTACACCCACAGTTTTGAATCTAATTTTGTCGGTGTGATTTGCTCTGTGCTGTTGCTCGATGCGAGTGGTCTGCATTTGCGCCATGGGGCCGCACCCAGCTTGCCCAGGAACTTTTGTGATGCCATTGACGGCGTCGCCATTGGTGCGTCTGTGGGATCTTGCGGCACCGCCGCATTCACGCGTCAAACCGTGGTGGTCAGCGACATCGAACATGACCCGCTGTGGGAAGATTACAAGACCTTGGCCCTGGCGCATGGCCTGCGCGCATGCTGGTCGGTGCCCATCCTCTCCACCCGCGGCAAGGTGCTGGGCACGTTTGCCAATTACCACTTGCAACCACGCAGTCCACAGCCTCACGAGCTGCAAGCGATTCAACGCAGCGCCTATTTGTTGGGGCTGGTGCTAGAGCACCACCAAATGATGCAGGCGCTTGCCAGCCAGGACATCGCGCTGCGCGAGAGTGAAATACGCTACCGCACGCTGGTGGAATGGTCTCCTGAGGCGGTGGCGGTGCACCGGGCTGGCGTGGTCATTTACGTCAACCAAGCATGTGCCAACATGCTTCGGGCACCGTCACCAACCGCGCTGTTGGGCCAATCCATTGCCGACCTGCTGCATCCGGATTCTCGCGAATTGGGCCTGGCCCGTGCCAAGCAAACGATGGAAGAGGGTACAGCGGTGCCCATGATGGAAGAAAAGCTGTTGCGTATGGATGGCACGGTGGTCGCCGTCGAAATCCAGAGCACCGCCATCATGTACGACGGTGCTCCCGCGGTGTATGTGGTGGCGCATGACCTGTCAAAACGCCACGAAGACCAGGAAACCATCCACCATCTGGCATTTTTTGACGAACTGACCAACCTGCCTAACCGCCGCCTGATGCTCGACCGTCTGCAACAGGCACTGACCAGTTCAGAGCGCAAGCAACAATATGGCGCGTTGCTGACGCTTGACCTGGACCACTTCAAAAAACTCAACGACCTGCTCGGCCACAACGTGGGCGATGCCCTGCTTCAGCAGGCCGCACAACGCGTACAGAGCTGTGTGCGCAAGAGCGACAGCGTAGGCCGGGTGGGTGGTGACGAATTCATGGTGCTGCTCGACACCTCTTGCGACAGCGCCATCCAGGCCGCACAGTACACAGAGAACGTGGCAAAAAAAATTCTGGCCCATCTGGCCGAGCCTTACATGCTGATGGGCAAACCTTACACCAGCAGTTCCAGCATTGGCGCCATGGTGTTCATCAAAGGCATTGAAAACCGCGACGACGTGGTCAAGCATGCCGATGCCGCCATGTACCAGGCCAAGGCAGCCGGACGCAACACGGTGTGCTTTTTTGATCCTGCCATGCAGGCGCAAGCGATCGCACGGGCTGAATTCGAGCAAGACATTCGCCTTGGGTTTGAACACAACGAGTTCGCGCTTTATTACCAGGTTCAGGTAGACACCCGGGGTGTCCCTATCGGCGCTGAAGCCTTGGTGCGCTGGTGCAGCGCCAAACGGGGCATGGTCTCGCCTCTGGAATTCATTTCGCTGGCCGAAGAAAACGGCATGATTTTCCCGCTGGGTCAATTCGTGCTGGAAAGTGCTTGTGAGCAACTGGTGCAATGGGCGTGCCACCCTGAAACAGCCCATTTGACGGTGGCGGTGAATGTCAGTGCACGCCAGTTCGCACAAGCCAATTTTGTGCACAACGTCGACCATGCACTCCAAAAAACCGGCGCCAATGCGCTGCGCCTGAAGCTTGAGCTGACCGAGAGCATGCTGCTCAAGGATGTCGACACGGTGATCGCCAAAATGAATGCGATCAAAAAACTGGGGGTGAGTTTTTCTCTGGACGACTTTGGCACCGGGTATTCGTCGCTGTCCTACCTGAAGATGCTGCCGCTGGCCCAGTTGAAGATCGACCAGTCATTTGTGCGCGACCTGCTGACCGACTCCAACGACGCCATCATCGCCCGCACCATCATTGGTCTGGGCCACAGCCTGGGCATGCGGGTGATTGCCGAGGGGGTTGAGACCGCTTCTCAACGTGACCTGCTCACTGGCATGGACTGTGATGCCTTCCAGGGCTACCACTTTGGACGCCCAATGCCCGCCGACGAGCTGCTCACAACCTTAAGGAAAACAGGCCTCTAGCCCCCGTAAATAAAGCGCAACCAGCTATAAATAAAATAGCGACAGGCGGCGCATTTAACCAGACATCATTGACGCGCGTTGCGGTGATTGACGGGCAGCGCCTGCGGCCAACTGGTGCGAAACGGGTTGATGTCCAGCCCGCCACGGCGGGTGTAGCGTGCGTAAACGCTGAGCTTGTGCGGCTGGCAACGGGCCTGGATGTCCATGAACATCCGTTCCACACAGTCCTCGTGAAACCCCTGGTGGTTGCGAAAGCTGACGAGGTAACGCAGCAACCCGGCTTGGTCGATCTGCGGACCAAAGTAGCTGATCTGCACACCGCCCCAATCGGGCTGCCCCGTCACCGGACAGTTGCTGCGCAACAGGTTGCTGGTCAGCACCTCGGACACCGGCGCTTCATCGCAAGCGGCACTCAGCAACTCGGGCGCAGGGGTGTAGCGCTCACAGTCCAGGTCCATGCGGTCCAGACTCAGGCCGTCCAGCTCATAAATCGGCTCACGGTCAAACGCATCAGCCGCCAACAGTTTGACCCCCACGCTGCTTTGCACCACGCCACCGCGCCAGGCGGCCTCGGTCAGGTCGCTGCGCAGACGTGCATGCACCTCGGTGGCATCGGCAAAGCGTGTGCCGTTGAAACTGTTCAGGTACAGCTTGAGCGATTTGCTCTCAATGATGTGGATCGACTCACACGGCACGGTGAGGTGTGCCAGCGCCACCTCGGGTTTGCCACGGGCCCCAAGCCAGCTCAGCTCAAACGCCGTCCACAGGTCTGCACCCAGAAACGGCAAATTGACTCCGATGCCCAAAGCGGTTCGCTGCGCCGCACGGGGAATCGGAAACAGCAAGGAGGCGTCGTACTGGTCCGGGTACGTGGTGACTTTACCGAGCGATGAATGTTGTGGAAGGTTCATGAAATGCTACTTTTTTAAGAGCTATTTGCGCTTATATAACGAGGGGTACAGATGTATTTTTCATGAAATGCTCATGCTGGCAACTGCCTGCGAAAGACCAACTTGTCCACGCTGGAGGCCGCCTGGACAAAAGCGTAACCATCCAGGTCAAAAGCCTTGAGTTGCTCTGGCAAGCTCAGCCGATGCGTTGCGGCATAACGCGCCATCAGGCCACGCGCGCGCTTGGCGTAAAAGCTGATGACTTTGAATTTGCCGTCCTTGCAGTCCTCAAACACACATTCCAGCACCCTGGCCCTGAGCGTTTTCAAGTCCACCGACTTGAAATATTCCTGGCTGGCCAGGTTCACCACCACCGGGGTTTGGTCGCGCTGCAAACGGGTGTTCAGGTACTCGGCGATCTGGCCACCCCAGAACCGGTACAAATCCTTGCCCCGTGCATTGGCCAGCGCGGTGCCCATTTCCAGCCGGTACGGCTGCATGTAGTCCAGCGGGCGCAACACGCCGTAGAGGCCACTCAGAATGCACAGGTGGTCTTGCGTCCAGGTCAAGTCGTCTGCGCTGAGAGACGCAGCATCCAGCCCGTCGTACACATCGCCGTTGAAAGCCAACACCGCTTGTTTGGCGTTTTTGGCGGTGAACTTTGGGCTCCAGGCTTGGTAACGCGCCACGTTCAGGCCTGCCAGCTTGTCGCTGAGCTTCATCAGGCTGGCAATGTCCTGGGGCGTTTGCTGACGCAAAAGGGCGATCAGCTCGGCCGACTGCTTGGTAAACAGCGGCTGGGTGTGAGCCACGTCACCGGCGGGGGTATCAAAGTCGAGGGATTTGGCAGGAGACAGCAAAAACAACATAAAGATCGATCCAAGGTGTGCCAACGAACCGCGTCGGCGAGATACCCGCATTATCCTGATGTGCCCGATTAACAATACCTATCAATAGCTTAAGAATAATGCATCACGAAAACGATAGATCAACACTATGATTCAACCATCGACAAACCACATGCCGTTTGCCGACCGATTTATCAACCACCCACTCAGGAGTTATCCCATGTCCTTGATCAATACCCAAGTCAAACCGTTCAAAGCCCAAGCCTACCAAACCGGCAAGTTTTTTGAAGTGACCGAACAAAGCCTGATGGGCAAGTGGTCGGTGCTGATGTTCTACCCGGCTGACTTCACTTTTGTCTGCCCCACCGAACTCGAAGACCTGGCCGACCTGCACCCCGAATTCGCCAAGCTGGGCGTGAATGTCTACGGCGTGTCCACCGACACCCACTTCGCCCACAAAGCCTGGGCTGACACGTCGCCCGCCATCAAAAAGGTGCAATACGCCCTGATTGGCGACCCCACCGGCACCCTCACCCGCAATTTTGACGTGATGATTGAAGAAGCGGGCCTGGCACTGCGCGGCACCTTTGTGATCAACCCCGAAGGCCAGATCAAACTGTGCGAAATCCATGACAACGGCATTGGCCGTGACGCGACAGAGTTGCTGCGCAAGGTCAAGGCAGCCCAGTACACCTACAACCACCCCGGTGAAGTGTGCCCCGCCAAGTGGAAAGAAGGCGACGCCACCCTGAAACCGTCACTGGACCTGGTCGGCAAGATCTAAGTCTGCCGTGACTTGAAGGTACGCCATTCCCGGCGTGCCGCAAGCCGGACTGCGTCAGGGCCATGTGCGCCCTGCCGTCCGGCTTTTTTATTGATTAAACTGGCTTGTAGCCCTCGTCAACAAAGCGCAATCCGCTATCGACTTCATAGTACAAAAGGAATTCACCATGCTTGACCTTGAACTCAAAACCCAACTGGCCGCTTACCTGGAGCGCGTCACGCTGCCGTTTGAGATGG
>CAIOAQ010000237.1 GCA_903856025.1 uncultured beta proteobacterium | reverse complement strand
GCATTCGCCTGGCCAGCCAGATCGGCAGCGGCCTGACCGGCGTGAGGTATGTGCTGGACGAGCCCAGCATCGGCCTGCACCCGCGTGACAACGACCGACTGATCGACACCCTGAAGCTCCTGCGTGACATAGGCAACAGCGTACTGGTGGTCGAGCACGACGAGGACATGATGCGCGCGGCCGACCAGATCATCGACTTAGGGCCCGGTGCCGGGGTGCATGGCGGGCGCATCATGGCGCAAGGCACGTTTGACGAGGTCAAAGCCTGTGCTACGTCGCTCACCGGCCAGTACCTGAGCGGTGCGCGCAGCATTGCCGTGCCCACGCACCGAACCGCCTGGTTGCCCACGCTGGCCCCCAAATCATTCAACGGCGGCAAGCCCACCCGTTTGCCCCCCAGCCCTGCGGCGGTGCGGCGAGCCGAGCGCGAAGCACAACACAACGCCACGCTGGGCGATCTGCAGGCCATCAAAGTCATGGGGGCCAGTGGCCACAATCTGAAAAATGTGGACGTGGCTTTTCCGGTGGGGTTGTTCACCTGCGTGACCGGGGTGTCGGGCTCGGGCAAGTCCACGCTGGTCAATGACACCTTGTACAAGGCGGTGGCACGCACGCTGTACCGGGCGCATGACGAGCCGTCGGACCATACCGCCATAGAAGGCATTGAGTATTTTGACAAGGTCATCAATGTCGACCAGTCACCGATTGGTCGCACGCCACGCAGCAACCCGGCCACGTACACCGGCCTGTTCACACCGATCCGCGAACTGATGGCCGAGGTGCCCACCGCCCGTGAACGCGGCTACGGCCCAGGGCGTTTCAGCTTCAACGTGGCTGGCGGGCGCTGTGAAGCCTGTGAGGGTGACGGCATGGTGAAGGTGGAAATGCATTTTTTGCCCGACGTGTACGTGCCCTGTGACGTGTGCGCCGGCAAACGCTACAGCCGCGAAACGCTTGAAGTGCTGTACAAAGGCAAAAACATCGCGCAGATTCTGGAACTCACGGTGGAAGCTGCGCACGAATTTTTCAACGCCGTACCTACCATCGAGCGCAAGTTGCACACGCTGCTGGACGTGGGTCTGAGCTACATTCGCCTGGGCCAGGCGGCCACCACGCTGTCGGGCGGCGAAGCACAACGTGTCAAATTGGCGCTTGAACTCAGCAAGCGCGACACCGGACGCACGCTCTACATTCTGGACGAGCCCACCACCGGCCTGCACTTTGCCGACATCGACCTGCTGCTCAAGGTGCTGCACCAGCTGCGTGATGCAGGCAACACCATCGTGGTGATTGAACACAATCTGGACGTGATAAAAACCGCCGACTGGCTGATCGACATGGGGCCGGAAGGCGGCTTTGGCGGCGGCACGGTGGTGGGGGTCGGCACCCCGGAAACCCTGGCCGCCAACCCGACCAGCCACACCGGGCACTACCTGCAACGGTTGCTTTGCGGCACCGATAGTGCAACTCCAGCCGACAGGGTGGTGTAAAGTCAGGATTTCACGTGGAGGACGACAAGATGAGCAGTCATGGCCAAGAAGCAGCCGTTGTGTACGGCACCGAGGATTTATTGACCAGCCTCTGCAACTCGGTGTGCCGTGTGCTCAACGTGGCCACAGACTGCCAGGTGCACTACTCCGGCATGGTGCAACGCATCACCAAAACCTGTCTAAAGCCCGATATCGGTTGTTTTGTGCTGTTCGATGGTGGTTTTTCTGGCCTGGTGGTCCTCAACTTTTCGGCCCAAACGGCCATGGAGCTTTACCAGAGCTACATGATCAGCATGGGCATGCCTGAGAACGAGCTGGCTCGCGCCCACACCTCCGATGAAGTGAGCAACATCATGGGTGAACTGATGAACCAGATTGTGGGTGATTTCACCGGGAAGATTCGCAGTGAACTGCAGACCCATATCACCCAGAATCAGCCCAAGATGCTGGTGCTCAACAAACAAGTGGTGTTGAGCGTGGACACCCATCTGGACAATCCAGAGGCGCGCCGGGTGACGTTTTACACCGGGAAAAATAACATTTTTTACCTTGAACTGGCCATCGACCGCACGGAATTCATCAAGCTGCATGACTTTGATGCCAATGAGGTGGTCAATCCGGATGAGGTGATTGCCCATGCGCAGGCCCATGCACAGGCTCAGCGGGAGATCAGCCAGCCCCCCGAAACCAACAACGAACACGACAACCTGCTCAAATCCCTTGGGATGTAGTTGGCCATCAACCTGAAAACGCAGCAAGGTAAGCCCGAGATTTCATGAAAAAGCTACTCGCAGGTTTGGCAAAGTTGAGCGGTTTTCGTGATCGCCGGGACATGAACTTCGGGTTGATCAAGTTGATCTTGGGTTCTGACCTTGGTGATTTTTACAGTGTCAAACTGCTTTGTGCTGTGGGCCCCCTCAACGACCAGCATTGGCTCACGCTGGCCCATGTCTCCAAGCAGCAGACCCAGCCGCAACGTGACCAGATTTGGCTTGATATTGGATCTTTGCCAGCGCTACGGACCCATCCTTTGCGGGAAGCGGCAATCGTCACAGAATCTATCCAGCAAAGTGAGCTTGGGCAGGGGTCATTCCTGAGCGTATTCCCCATCAACACACAGGCCAGCGTCTGCAGCGTGTTAGAAGTTGAAACCGCACAAGCCATCGATGTCTGTGGCCGGGAGGCGATCGACAGTATCTTGCTGTTGTATGAAAACCTGCAAGCCTTGTTGGACTACGGTGAAAAGGACTCACTCACCGAGCTGCTGAATCGCAAAACCTTTGACAGTGCATTCTGGCGTGCTGCGCAAACAAAGCCCCCACCATTGATGTCCGATCAAGCTGAACGTCGAACACAAAGTGCACAGGCGGCCTATTGGTTGGCGGTCCTTGACATTGACCACTTCAAGCGTGTCAATGACAGTTTTGGGCACTTGATTGGTGATGAGGTGCTGCTGCTGCTGGCCCGCAAGATGCGCACCAGTTTTCGCTTCGATGACCAGCTGTACCGGTTTGGCGGGGAAGAATTTGTGGTGCTGATGCACTGCGCAGACCATGGCCAGGCACAGGCCACACTGGAGCGCTTCAGACAGCAGATTGCCGAACACGAATTCCCTCAGGTCAAACACATCACCATCTGCATTGGATTCACACCGCTGGATCTCAACGACACCCCCAGTGGGGCGTTTGATCGTGCCGACAAAGCGGTTTATTACGCCAAGGAACACGGTCGCAACCAGGTGTGCAGCTACGCCGAATTGGTGGAATCCGGTGCATTAGAAGCCTCAGTTAACCAGGACGACGAGGTAGATTTCTTTTAGGAGCATGCGGTGCACACCCAGTTCAATGACCTCCACTCCAATGGTGCACGGCAAAACAAGGTGGTCAGTGCAGCGGAGGCGGTGCAGCTTATTCACGATGGTGACACCGTCGCCACTGGCGGGTTTGTGGGCATCGGATTTGCAGAGGAAATTGCCGTTGCTCTTGAATCCCGTTTTGTCCAGGCACACGAAGAAACCGGCCAAGGTTCCCCACAAAACCTGACCCTGGTCTACGCTGCGGGCCAAGGTGATGGCGAAAGCCGGGGGTTGAACCATTTTGGCCACGCCGGGCTGGTGCGCCGGGTGATTGGCGGACACTGGGGCTTGGTGCCAACGCTCCAGCAGCTGGCCATCGACAACCAAATTGAGGCCTACAACCTGCCGCAAGGGGTCATCACCCACCTCTTCCGTGACATTGCTGCAGGTAAGCCCGGCACACTGACCCATGTAGGATTGGATACCTTTGTTGACCCCATCCATGGAGGTGGAAAAGTCAACGCCATCACCACCGAAGACCTGGTGAGTCGCATGTCGGTGAACGGTCGTGACTACCTGTTCTACAAGGCCTTCCCCATCCAAGTGGGCATCATCCGCGCCACCACGGCGGACCCCGACGGCAATCTGAGCATGGAGCGCGAAGCCCTCACACTTGAAGCGCTGGCCATCGCCATGGCCGCACGCAACAGCGGCGGCATTGTGATCGCGCAGGTGGAGCGTCTTGCAGAGCGCAACACCCTGCACCCACGCAGCGTCAAAGTGCCCGGTGTATTGGTGGACGCCGTCGTGGTGGCCACCGACCCGGCACACCACATGCAAACCTTCAGCGAGGCCTACAACCCGGCCTATTCGGGCGAGATCCGCGTGCCCATGGATCTGATCGAACCCATGCCATTGTCTGAACGCAAGGTGATTGCCCGACGTGCAGCCATGGAGCTCAAGCCCAACAACGTGGTCAACCTTGGCATTGGCATGCCAGAAGGTGTGGCCACGGTGGCCGCCGAAGAAAAAGTGTTTGATCTGCTGACGCTCACCGCAGAGCCCGGCGTGATCGGTGGCATTCCAGCGGGTGGTCTGAGTTTTGGTGCTGCAGTGAACGCCCAGGCGGTGATTGACCAACCGAACCAGTTTGATTTTTATGACGGCGGTGGTCTGGACATCGCCATTCTGGGTCTAGCGCAGGCCGACGCGCAGGGCAACCTGAACGTCAGCAAATTTGGCGGCCGTTTGGCGGGTGCGGGCGGTTTCATCAACATCAGCCAAAACGCCAAAAAAGTGGTGTTTGTTGGCACCTTCACAGCGGGTGATCTGCAATGCCACATCGCCAATGGCAGCTTGCAAATTTCCAACGAGGGCACCCAGCGCAAATTCGTTCACCAGGTGGAACACCGCACTTTCAGTGCCAGTGAATCACGCCGACGTGGTCAGCAGGTGATGTATGTTACCGAGCGTTGTGTCTTCCAGTTGACAGGCACGGCGCAATCGCCTGCACTTGAGTTGATTGAAGTGGCGCCTGGGCTGGACTTGCAACGGGATGTCTTGGATTTGATGGATTTTGTCCCCTTGATCAGCCCACAGCTCCAACCGATGGCAGCAGACTTGTTTGCGCCGCAACCCATGGGGCTGCGCGAGCGCTTGCTGGCGACCCCGTTGGATCAACGGCTGGAGTTGAACGCAACCAAGCAGCTGTTGTTCATCAACTTTGAAGGTTTGGCTGTCGACAACATGGAAGATGTCCACACCATCGAAACCCGGGTGACTACCCTGCTTGAACCCTTGAACCACAAGGTGGCCGTGGTGGTAAACTACGACAATTTCACCATTGCACCTTCACTGATCGATGCCTATTCCCAAATGGTGCAACAGCTCAAGCATCGCTTTTACAGCCGGGTGACCCGCTATGGCACCGGTGGTTTCTTGAAGGCCAGACTGGAAGCGCAGACAAAAGGTTCTCCAGTGCGTTGATTCAAATGCATGAGAAAAGAAACTAGCCAAATGCGACGACTCAGGTAATATTCAAACCGGAAGATCAAAAAAATGGGAGGCATCATGCCGCTGATGCACAGGATGAAACTATCGAGCAAATTCCTCATTTTGGGGCTGATTGCGCTGGTCATGGTGGCCATTCCGTCCGGCTTGTATTTCAAACGGGCCATCTCTGAAATCGGCATCGCTCAACGCGAGCTGCGTGGCACCCAACCCTTGTTGGCCATCAACAAGGTGATTCAATACAGCCAGGTGCACCGCGGCATGTCCGCCAGCATGCTCAGTGGAAACACGGCGCTGGAAGCCCGTCGCCCGGCGCTGCGCGACAAGCTCAACACGGCCATGACCGAACTTGAAGTACAGCTCAAGGCCAGCGACACCCCGCCAGCCCTGCAATCGCGCTGGAATGAGTTGCGCCAGACCTGGGTCGCGTTGGAACAAGGCGTGGCCAACCGCAGCCTGGACACCCCAAAAAGCACCACGCAGCACACCGCATTGATTACCAAGCAGCTGCAGCTCAGTGAAGAGTTGCTCGAGGAATTTGGTCTGAGCCAGGACACCGGCAACGACACTTATGCGCTGATTCGTGCCACCATGGTGGACATGCCCTGGCTTGCGGAAAACATGGGCATCATGCGCGCCATGGGCAGCGGCTTTCTGACCAAGGCCGAAGCACCTCCAGCTGGACGCGCCACCATGGCGGCGCTGCTCAAGCGTGCACGGGAGCTGGATGTCAGCATGTTCCGTCAGATCGGTCGCGCCACGGCGGCCAACCCAGAACTCAAATCCAGGCTTGATGCAGGCGCGTCCGCCAGCCACAGCGCGATTGAGAAGACCCTCGCACTGGCCGAGCGCGAGGTCATCACCGCGCCAGAACTCAAGTTTGTTGCAGTGGATTACTTCGACGAATTCACGCGCACCATCGACGGATTGTTTGAATTCAATGCAACAGCCATGACGGCCTTGGTCAGCACGCTCGATGCCAGACTGGCTCACGGGCGCAACATCGAATGGCTGGTCACCGCAACCATCGCGGGCGGCATGGCTTTGGCATTGTGGCTGTCCATCTTGTTCATCCGAAGCATCACCGGCCCGGTCAATGACGCACTGGTTGTGGCGCATGCCGTGGCGCAAGGCGACTTGCGCGTGAAAGTCAATGTACAAGGCGACAACGAACTCGGTCAACTCATGCAAGCGCTGGCCACCATGCGGGACCACCTGACCCATGTCGTGCAGCAAGTGCTGAGTGGTTCAGAAAGCGTGGCCAGCGCCAGCACCGAAATTGCCCAAGGTGACCACGACCTGAGCAGCCGCACGGAGCAAGAGGCCAGCGCCCTGGAAGAAACCTCTGCATCAATGGAAGAACTGGGCTCCACGATTCGGCAAAATGCAGACAACGCTCAGCAAGCCAACCAATTGGCAAAAGGCGCCAGCGAAGTTGCCACCAGAGGCGGCGAGGTGGTGAGGCAAGTGGTGCACACCATGAAAGACATCAATGAGTCGTCAAGGCGAATCGCAGACATCATCAGTGTGATCGACGGCATTGCTTTCCAAACCAACATCCTGGCTTTGAACGCGGCCGTGGAAGCCGCCCGTGCCGGAGAACAGGGCCGAGGCTTTGCAGTGGTGGCCAGCGAGGTGCGCTCCCTGGCCGGGCGCAGCGCCGAAGCGGCCAAAGAAATCAAAGCGCTGATAGATGCCAGTGTGCACCGGGTCGCGCAAGGTTCGGCCTTGGTGGATCAAGCAGGCAGCACCATGGAAGAAGTGGTCAGTTCCATACGACGGGTGACCGACATTGTGGGAGAAATCAGTTCATCCAGCAGCGAGCAAGCCAAAGGCGTTGCGCAGGTGGTTGAGGCCGTTGCCCAGATGGACCAGACCACCCAGCAGAATGCAGCCCTGGTCGAAGAAATTGCCGCCGCCGCCGACAGTCTGCGAAGCCAGGCTCAACAACTGGTACAAACCGTTTCCGTCTTCAAGATATAGCAATAAATATGGCTATACCCCTTGTATTTACAGCCTGAATCACTCTCTTTTTTATACTAACTCTGACGCGCGTCACGCAACAGGTCGCGTGTTCGGAGTGCTTCCTGGCGGGCAGCCTTGGCAAAATCAGCGCCATTGGACGCATACAACACCGCGCGCGAGGAGTTCACGATGATCGGGCCGTTGTCACGCCAGCCCGCCTTCACGGTGGCCAACGCATCACCCCCCTGTGCACCCACACCCGGAATCAGCAGCGGCAAGGTGGGGGCCAGGGCGCGCACCCGCTCAATCTCTGCCGGGTAGGTCGCCCCCACCACGAGCCCTAACTGACCATTGAGGTTCCAGGAGCCCTGTGCCAGTTGCGCAATGTGTTCGTAGAGACGAGGTTCTCCCGCCACATCCCGTAGACGCTGGTTCTGGAAATCGTCACCGCCCGGGTTGGAGGTGCGGCACAATAAAAACGCACCCTTACCGTGGTACTTCAAATACGGTTGAATGGTGTCAAAGCCCATGAAGGGCGACAACGTGACGGCATCGGCGCCGTAACGCTCAAACGCTTCTTTGGCGTATTGTTCGGCCGTGCTGCCGATGTCACCCCGCTTGGCATCCAAAATAATCGGGACAGCAGGCGCGGCCCTGCGCATATGGGCCATCAGGCGCTCCAGCTGGTCTTCGGCCCGGTGGGCGGCAAAGTAGGCAATTTGCGGTTTAAAAGCACTGACCAAGTCGGCCGTGGCATCCACGATGGATGCGCAAAAATCATATATTTTGCTGGCATCGCCCTTGAAGGCAGCGGGAAATTTGGCGGGTTCGGGGTCCAGTCCGACGCAAAGCATGGAGGAATTTTGGCACTCAGCCTGATGCAACATGTCTAAAAAGTTCATCCTGCCATTGTAAGAAGACTAGCGGCGGCCCGCAGGCAACCCTGTTTCACTCGTCAAATACAAAAATCCACAAAACTGCAGTAAATTACCGCCATGCCAGACGCAAGATCAACTTCCGGAGCAGCAATGAAAGTTGCAATCATTGATGACGTTCAAATGAACGTTGTGTTGCTCAAGGCATTGGTTCAGAAGTTGCCTGACGTTGAACCTGTTTGTTTTACCGATCCGCAGATGGCGCTGGACTGGTGTTTAGCCAACGACCCCGATCTGGTGGTCGTTGATTTCCTGATGCCCGGGATCAACGGCACCGAGCTGACCCAAAAATTCAGGGCCCACTACCCAGAGACCCCAGTGTTGATGGTGACCGCCAACCACGAAATGTCGTTGCGCCATCAGGCACTTGAACTTGGTGTGACAGATTTTTTAAACAAACCCATTGATCACATTGAATTTCTGGCTCGTGCCAAAAATTTGCTGGCATTGAGCAAGAGCCATAAGCATCTGGCACAAGCAGTTCGCAAAGCCACGGCCAAACTGGTCGAACAAGAGCGCGAAACCATCTTTTGTCTGGCCCGGGCGGCAGAATACCGCGACCCGGCGACCGGTGCGCATATTTTGCGCATGGCACTTTACGCCAAACACATTGCCAAAGCGCTCGGCTTGTCACAAGCGCAACAGGATTTGTTGCTGCAGACTTCGCCGATGCATGACATTGGCAAAGTCGCCACGCCAGACATGATTTTGCTCAAACCAGGCAAGCTCACCACCGAGGAATTTGCGGTCATGAAACTGCACGCCTCCATCGGTTTTGAGATCCTCAGCGCCAACAGTTCCCCGATGCTTCAAGTGGCTGCCGAAATTGCGTACACCCATCATGAAAAATGGGATGGCAACGGCTATCCCAGAGGGCTCAAGGGTGACAACATTCCCCTGTTTGGCCGCATCGTGGCCATCGCCGATGTATTTGACGCGCTAACATCCGTTCGACCCTACAAACAAGCCTGGAGCGTCAAAGACGCCTCCGATTTATTGCATACCAGTGCAGGTAACCACTTTGACCCGGCGTGTGTGGATGCTTTTTTCACAGATTTTGACGAAATTTTGACCATCAAGTCGCACTTCGCAGATGCGGAAATGGCGCATCGTGACGAATCGGCCTGACAAATAGCAACGCGCGGTCGCAGCCCACTCCATTTCCAAATCGTTGGTGCCCAGGCACGAAGCCGCAGGTAGCGCTGTAGCACGACATGGCGTTGCAACAACACGGGTAATTCAGAAGTGCAATAAGGTGTGCTTAAGCTGAAGACGCGATGATTCCTGCCATCGCCACCCACACTTGATCGTTCGCCATGAATTCAGATTTAAAACAATTTCTCGCCAAGTACCTGACCGTTGTCTTCGGAACATTGTTGTTCGTCGGATTTTTTACTTTTATCACCATCCCTTATTGCCTGGGTGGTCACCCTGGCGAAGACAGCGTGGCCAATTCCATTCTGCAAGCACCGGCACCGGCCCCCGGCATGACCGGTGCAGCTTATTCCATTTCTAATTCATTAGTGTAATAATATCTCCATCAATTCAGATGGAGATTCGCCATGTCTCGACCTGC
>CAIOAQ010000236.1 GCA_903856025.1 uncultured beta proteobacterium | reverse complement strand
CAAAACCTTTGAGGCAGTGACCCGCATACCGCGCTTGATCGACGGTTCACGCATGAGCATTGGCGTCATTTTTGCGATTCTTGGTGTGTTGGGCGTCTGGGTATTTTTGTTTCGCACCCGGGCCGGTTTTTCCTTGCAGGTCGGTGGACTGGCTCCGGCGGCGGCGCGTTATGCGGGGTTTTCCTCGCGCCGCGCCCTGTGGACAGCACTGTTGATCTCTGGCGGAGTGGCTGGTTTGGCTGGCGCACTGGAAGTCGCAGGCCCGATCGGGCAACTCACGCCCTATGTGCCCGCGGGCTATGGTTTTGCCGCGATCATCGTGGCCTATGTGGGGCGACTGCACCCGGTAGGCATGGTTTTCTCAGCGATATTGATGAGCATGTTTTACATTGGTGGCGAAATGGCCCAGTCCCGCCTGGGCCTTACCAAATCACTGACCGGGGTGTTTCAGGGACTCTTGCTGTTCAGCTTGTTGGCCTGCGACACCCTGGTGAATTACCGTTTGGTATGGGCCAGAAAGAGGGGCAAGTGATGGAATCTTATGCGCTGTTGTTGGCTTCCACGCTCAATGCAGGGACGGTGCTGGCGATTGCCTCGCTGGGACTTTTGATCAATGAGAAGGTGGGCATCGTCAACCTCGGGGCTGAAGGCATGATGCTGTGTGCGGCAGTGGCGGGCTTTGCCACGGTGGTGGTGACCGGCAGCGACTCGCTTGGATTCGTGGCGGGCATGGGGGTTGGCGCTGCGCTGGCGGCTATTTTTGGTGTGCTGGTGATTTGGCTTAACACCAACCAATTTGCCACCGGACTGGCGTTGACGCTGTTTGGCACCGGCTTCTCGGCGTTTGTGGGTACCGGATTTGTGCAGGCCAAGGTGCCGGAGCGTCCCAACTTTGCGGTGCCCTGGTTGTCAGATTTGCCATGGTTTGGACCGGCTTTGTTTCGCCACCACCCGTTGGTGTATTTGACGGTGGCGCTCGCGCTGGCGTTGATTTGGTTCATGTACCGCACCCGAAGTGGCCTGGTGATGCGAAGTGTGGGCGAGAGCCCGGAGTCCGCCCACGCGTTGGGTTACCCGGTGCGTCGCATCCGCCTGCTGGCCGTGGTGGCGGGGGGTGCATTGTGCGGCCTGGCTGGCGCTTATCTCTCCATCATCTACACGCCTTTATGGGTCGAAGGCATGGTGGCGGGCAAAGGCTGGATCGCGCTGGCACTGACCACGTTCGCCACTTGGCGCCCGGCGCGTGTCTTGTTGGGCGCTTATCTTTTTGGCGGGGTGACCATGCTGCAATTTCATCTGCAAGGCATCGGCGTCGAAATACCCAGCCAGTTCTTAAGCATGTTGCCCTATGTTGCCACCATCGTGGTGCTGGCGTTGATCTCGCGCAATCCGCAATGGATACGCATCAACATGCCCACCAGTTTGGGTAAGCCTTTCTATCCTGGCGCCTGATTTTTCAGGTTCATAATTCGGTTCTCCCTGTTGTCCAACCCGCTCATTGATAAGGAAATGACATGACTGATCTGCAAAAACGTGCGCTGCTCAAGGCGGCTGCTCTTACTGCCGTGGCTTCCGCCGCGTTGGTGGGATGCGGTAAAAAAGAGGAACCAGTGGCACCTGCCGCAGTGCCCGCACCCGTGGCTTCTGCACCGGCACCCAAAGCTGAACCTCTGAAGATTGCCTTCGCTTATGTGGGTCCGGTCGGCGACGGCGGTTGGACTTTTGCGCACGACAACGGTCGCAAAGCCCTTGAAAAAGAATTTGGCGACAAGATTGCCACGTCGTTTGTTGAAAATGTGCCTGAGTCGGCCGATGCCGAGCGCGTGCTGCGCGACATGGCCGGTCAAGGCAACAAGCTGATTTTCGGCACCACTTTTGGCTACATGGAACCCATGCTTAAAGTGGCTGCGGACAACGCCGGTGTCAAGTTCGAACACGCCACGGGGTACAAACAGGCGGAGAACATGCGCACCTATGACAGCCGTACCTATGAAGGTGCCTACATGGCAGGTGTGATTGCGGGCAAGATGACCAAAACCAACACGCTGGGTGTGGTGGCCTCGATCCCAATTCCAGAAGTGATCCGCAACATCAACAGTTTCACGCTTGGCGCACAGAGCAGCAACCCCAAGATCAAAACCAAAGTGGTTTGGGTGAACGGCTGGTTTGACCCACCGAAAGAAACCGAAGCCGCTACCAGCCTGATCAACGGCGGTGCTGACGTTTTGTTCCAGAACACCGATTCCCCGGCCGTGCTCAAGACTGCCGAAGCCAAGGGCAAGCGCGCTGTTGGTTGGGACTCTGACATGACCGCCTATGGCCCCAAGGCCCACCTGGCATCGAGTGTGATCAACTGGGGTCCGTACTACATCAAGGCGACCAAAGAAGCACTGGACGGCAGCTGGAAGGGCGGCGGCCACAGCTGGTGGGGTGTGAAAGAAGGTGCGATTGACATCGTTTCTATCGCCGAAGACGTGCCTGCTGAAACCAAAGCCAAGATTGAAGAAGTGAAAAAGGGTCTGACCGATGGCAGCTTTGCCATCTGGAAAGGCCCGATCACCGACAACGCCGGCAAGGTGCAAGTGGCCAAAGACACCGTCGCGGACGACAAGTTTCTCAGCGGCTTGAGCTTCTTTGTCAAGGGCGTTGAAGGCAAAGTTCCAGGCGCTAAATAGCGTCTTTTCGGGACAGACCAAGAGTTGCATCGCAAATTTGCGCTGTCCCAGACCATCCAGACAAGCCGCCCTCGGGCGGTTTTTTTTACTTCACAATTCATTCATGTACAAAGTCAAAACTGTCACACCCGAGCGCCTTCCTACGTTGCTGCAAGGCATGCCTAAAGCCGAGTTGCACATCCACATTGAAGGGTCACTGGAACCCGAACTGATGTTCACCTTGGCCAAGCGCAATGGGCTCACCGTGCCTTATCCTGACGTTGAAACACTGCGCAACGCGTACGTATTTGACAATCTGCAGGAATTTCTGGACGTGTACCACCAGGGCACTCAGGTCTTGAAGACTGAACAAGATTTTTACGACATGACTTTGGCCTACCTGCAGCGTGCCAAAGCGGACAACGTTCTGCATACCGAGATTTTTTTCGATACACAAACCCACACCGGCCATGGTCTGAGTTCTGACGTGGTGATCAACGGTTTGCACCGCGCTTGTGTGGATGCCCGAGGACAGTTGGGAATCAGCGCATCGTTGATTCTGTGTTTCTTGCGCCATCTGTCTGAGACCGAAGCGTTTGAAGCGCTGGAGCAAGCACTGCCGCATCGCGACAAATTGGTGGGGGTTGGTCTTGCCTCAAGCGAACTGGGGCATCCGCCCGAAAAGTTTGCCAAAGTGTTTGCCAAAGCCCGTAGTTTGGGTTTCAGACTGGTGGCGCACGCAGGTGAGGAAGGCCCGCCGGCCTACATCTGGAGCGCGCTGGATGTGTTGAAGGTCGAGCGTATTGACCACGGCGTACAAGCCACAAAAGACGCCGCCTTGGTGGCACGACTGGTACACGACAAGATCCCGCTGACGGTGTGCCCTCTGTCCAACCTGAAGTTGCGTGTGTTTCCCAACCTGGCACAGCACAACCTTGGTCAAATGCTGGATTCAGGCTTGCTGGCGACCGTCAATTCGGACGATCCGGCTTATTTCGGGGGCTACATCAACGAGAACTTCACAGCGACTTTTTCAAAGCTGGGGCTGACTTCGACGGATGCCTACCAGTTGGCGCACAACAGTTTTGAGGCGAGTTTCATCGACTCCGCAGCTCGACGCGCCTTGCAAGACCGCCTGAGCGAGTTCTTCGAAACGTTTGATTGAACACCTCGAACGCGCTGTGACTGTGTCGCAGCGCAAAACGGGTAAGCTCTGGTTTCCATGAAAGCCTATCGCGCATCGCTTCTCTATTTTTCTCCCACTGCAGAGCCCCACCATGCCGGTTTGTACGAAGACGACGGCTTGCTGGTGGTGGGTGTCAATGCTCAGGGCAGGGAAGTGGTGCAGGCGGTCGGGGCGTACGGCGACCTGAAGGCGCGGTTTGCGCAGGTACCGATTACCCACTGGCCCGGGCGCATCATCGCCCCGGGTTTCGTGGATTTGCACAGCCATTACCCGCAGACCAATGTGATGGGTTCGCCAGCCGACGGTTTGCTGCCGTGGCTTGAGCATTACACTTTTCCTGAAGAAAAACGCTTTGCAGCCCCCGAATACTGTGTGGAGGCAGCTAGGTTTTTTATAGCGGAATTGTTGCGCAACGGGGTGACCACTGCATTGACCTTTTCCACCTCCCATGTTTGTTCGGTGGATGCGCTGTTTCATGAGGCCAAGGCGCGTCAACTCCGGTTGATCACCGGGCTGTGCCTGATGGACCGTCATGCGCCAGCTGATTTGCTCAATCAAAAGGCGGTCAGCGGCCACGCAGACGCAACCGAACAAAGTTTGTTGGATTCGGAAGCCTTGATTGCACGCTGGCACGGGGTTGATCGGCTGGGTTACGCCATCACGCCACGCTTTGCACCGACCAGCACCGACGCCCAGTTGCGGGGCGCTGGCGAGTTGGCCGCCAAATACCCGCAGGTATGGATTCAGTCGCATGTGGCCGAAAACCAAGCCGAAGTGGCCTGGTCCCGGTCGCTTTTTCCGGGGTCCAGCAGTTATCTGGCCACCTACGCGGACTTCGGCCTGATGCGGCAACGCGCCATCTATGCGCATTGCATTCACCTGAGTGACTCAGACAGGGCGTTGATGCGTGACACCGGCGCCGCCGCAGCGGTGTGCCCCACCAGCAATCTGTTTTTGGGCAGTGGTTCTTTCGACTACGCGGGCGCGGACCGGGCTGGTTTTCGGTATGGGTTGGCCAATGACGTGGGCGGTGGCACCAGCTTCAGTCCATTTCACACCATGCTGGGCGCGTACTACGTGGGGCGTGAAGGTCACAGCAAAGCCGGTCTGTCACTGTCGCCTCAGCACCTTTGGTGGCAGCACACGGTGGGCGCAGCCAAGGCGCTGGGGCTGGACGGCACGGTGGGCAATTTGCAACCTGGTTGCGAAGCCGATTTTGTGGTGCTCAACCCCCAAGCCACACCGCTGCTGACGCGCAAGACCGCAATTGCCACCAGCCTTGATGAACTGCTTTTTTCAATGATTGTTCTGGGTGACGATCGGCTGGTGGAACGCACCGTGATTTCGCAAAATCTTTAGGTGGCGGGCAGGTGGTGTGTAGGGAATCACGTTCGCCTTGCACTTCAATTTGATGCAGCTCAAATAGATAAGATTTAGTTACACCGTATCCACCAACTTGTGGTGGCTCGAAATTTTGGTTCGAGGTAGTATCCACCGGCGGTTATCAGGTATTTGATCGCGGCAGCGAAATAGCTGCAATTTATCAACTCACTTCGCGGTTTTTCAATTTATCTTTGAAATGCTGCAATTACTTTCGGGAGCTTTAGCAAATGAAACAAAAACTACTTCTTTTGGCTGTGTTATCGACATTGGGCGGTGCAACACAAGCACAAGACATCTATGGAGGTGTGGGTTTGCCGGGGCTCGTCACCCTTGGATATGCTCGACCCATGGGCAGTAACTGGGGGCTTCGTGGTGAATATGCGGGGGGCATGAACATCAACAAAGATGGCGATCAAGACGGTGTCACTGTAAAGGGTTCGTTGAAGGCCAGCCGCGCTGGTGCATTTGCCGACTGGTTTCCCTTTGGCGGCGGTTTTCGCCTGGTCGGTGGTGTGACCGCCAATGACATCAAGGCCAACTTGAATGGTGTTGGCTCAGCCACCACAAAAATCAATGGTGTCACGGTTGATACGACGGGAAAGATTCTTAATGTGGAACTCGCTTACCCCAGCACAACGCCCTATCTTGGCATCGGCTACGGGCATCAGGCAAGCACCGACAAAGGTTTTGGGTTTTACGCTGATCTCGGGGTCATGTTTGGCACCTTCAAAACCAATGTCAATCAAAACTTGACCACTACCCCTACTCTGAATGCAAATGGCAATCAAGTCACGCAAGCAGATATTGATGCACAAACCAAATCCATGCGCGACTCCGTTAGCAGTCTGTCCGTGTTGCCCAGTGTCTCTATCGGCCTGACTTACCGGTATTGATGGCCATTGATGGCTGTGGTGGGGTTTGAACGTCACACCCCACTACCAAGGCGCCCTATTTAGTCCTGACCACAACTCATTGATATCCGGGAATCGCCACTTGTCGGGGTCTTCACGGCCGGCAATCTTTTCCGAACACCCTGGCGCGGAAAGATCCACGACTTCGGGAAGGATGCGCATGTTCGATTTGGTTGAAAAAAACACTTTAACGTGCGGCATCAACAACGATTTCCCGGATTGTTCAACCACCACCCCAAGTCGGCCTGAACTGAGTCGCAGCAGCGAGCCAACCGGGTAAATTCCCAGGCTTTTCACAAACGCCTGAAAAATCGATGGGTCAAAGTGACCCTTGGTCCACTCGGCCATCTTGCGCAAGGATTCGGCCGGGTCCCAACCGTCCTTGTAAGGCCGGTTGGAGGTGATGGCGTCATACACGTCACACACCGCACCCATGCGGGCGAACAGGCTGATTTCTTCGCCCTTCAAATGCGCCGGATAACCCGAGCCATCCATCTTTTCGTGATGGTGCAGACACACGTCCAAGGCAACTGGGTTGACATTGCTGCCGCCTTGCAGCAAGCGATGCCCTTCGACCGGGTGAGATTGGATGGTTGCAAACTCCGCGTCGGTCAATTTCCCAGGCTTATTCAACACGTTCATGGGCATCAAGGCCTTACCCAGGTCGTGCAACAACCCGGCAATGCCCGCGTCGCGCGTTTGGGTATCGTCCAAACTCAATTGTTTGGCCAATGAAATCATCAAAGCACAGACGGCTACCGAATGCATGTAGGTGTAATCGTCCGCCGTCTTCAGCCGAGCAAGGCTGATCAGAGCGCCAGGGTTGCGGCTGACGGAATTGGATATTTCCTCCACCAGGTGCTGCGCCTTTTTGGTGTCCACCGACTTTCCCATTCGGGCCTCATTGAACATGGAGGTCACCGCCTGTTTGGACTTGGCGCAGATTTTGACAGCTTGCGCGAGTTCGGCGTCCATCGGGACCCGCTGGACCTGGCGGTGTTCCTGCGCGGCTTTGTTCAATTCGGCATCGACTTCCGCTTCGGATTCACTTTCCGACACTGCTTGCACGCCGGGGGCCACATCCAGGCCCAGTGAACAATCGATCCAGACTTCTTTGATGCTGCTCGCCAGGATGCTTGCAATGTCCTTCGGGTCCGTGATGACGAAGCTTGTACGCCAAAACGGATGTTCCATCCAAGAGCCGCAGAACTCCTTGAGGTGCATGCCGACCGTGAGTTGTTGGACGCTGATGCGTTTAAGCATGGAAAGGCACTGCGGTGAGCGACAGGTCAGGTGAGAAAATCCAAAGTTTACTCTTCCAAGGTACGTGCAGCACGCGTGGTTTGTTCAGATGGTCCGTATCGGCCTGGCATTACTGACCACGAAGTAGGTATTGCGCCATCTATGAAATCGAATCCGTTCGCCGGGCTTGAAATTTGACGCTTTGTGACGGACTGTCATGTTCTGGTCATGTTTCTTCGGTACCCTCGAGTTGTTTCCAAATAACAACCAAAATCCAAAGAGGCCACCATGTCAGCAGCAATTTACCGTCTTGAGAGTTCGTATCCCATGTTTGGGCCCCTGTTGCCAGTTGCAGGCGCCAAATTGCTGACATTGGTGGACCGTGCTGTGGCGACGGTCATTGCAGCGAAGAGCATCACCAAGCCCTGCGGACATGAAATTCGTGTGGTTCATGTCCCAACTGGAGAGGTTGTTTTTCGTAAAACAAAGGATTGTCCATCTTGCGTTGGCGAGGACTTGTAAGCGCTGTCCTCATGACATGGACAGTCAACTGGCTTACTGGTAGCAACAACTCACAAAATATTCAACCGGCTTCTCAAATCGGCATTTTCACACTGGAGCAGATCAATGACTTGCTCGGCCGATGCAAGACGTGCTTGGGTGTCCTGAAGCGTTCGTGTCACTGCATCAAGTTCAGTTGACAGGTTGTTAGCCACCGCCGTCACGCGTTCGCGCGTACTGTTTCGAGTTGTCGTGAGTCTCAAATTCAACGCAGTGAGCCAATCGACGACTTCAACCCGTGTGGTGTCTTTATGCACCGAGTTTTGTAGCGTGGCCTTCTTTACATCGGCGCGCCGGCAGAGCTCTGATTGGGTAACCCGTCCATAGTTGAAGGGGTAAATTCCGCCATTGGCCAGTATGTCTGCCTCGATTTCTTGTTTGGCGCGGCACAGCCGTTCAAGTGCGGCCTGCGTTCTTGCATTGGGCTTCTCGTTAGTCGTCACAGAAGGCGATATTGCAGTTGTCATGGCCGGAAATTCAGTTCTCTTGCGAAATCCGAACAAAGCGCGGAACTGCACCGTGCTCGGTCATCACCTGGTCTTGAAATTCGGCCAGGGGGCGCATCCAGACCATGTGTTGGCTGTCGCCTTGGTGGGGTCTGTAAAGGATACCAGGTTGGAGGCTGGCTTCAATCATGCAGGTGCCCACAACGGTATAGAGCCCCCCCTTGTAGTGCCTGAGAACTGCGCCCGTCTCGGCTAAATGGGAGGCATCTTGGACCAAAACAATCATGTCTACGAACCGTCGCCTGCCTTTGCCGCCGTGCGCTTGTAAAGTTTGCTTCCGTCACGCGTGCCTTCGGCGATCACCAGTCCGCTCTTTGCAGAGGCATTCAGCCAAGCACGGGCACGATTGGCGACAACGACGCGCGATGCGTCTTCAAGCTCAAGTTTTTGCATCGCGGTTTCGATCAATTCTGTGGCACTTAACTTCTTGCGCCCCAAACAAGCCAGCCAAAACACGGCACCCGTGGCAGGGACGTGGGCTACCTTGATGGGTTGGGTTTGAGCGGTCTTGGCCTTGCCTTTGGCTTTTGATTTTTGCGACCTGTGGGTGGCAGATACCTTGGATTTCACAGCTTTATTGGCAGATACCTCGGCGTTGACGATGGAGACATCCT
>CAIOAQ010000235.1 GCA_903856025.1 uncultured beta proteobacterium | reverse complement strand
GCCGTCAGGTGCCGCCCCCATTGAAGGCAGATCCGACAAATGTGAGGTGACATTTGCCCACCACATGCAGGTGTCGCGTATTTACGAGTCGCCACGTGTCACCAAACCCTACACCGAAGAGCAGTGGGCCGACATCATGGCACTCGGTGAGGCGGTAGACGTAGAACTCATCGCCGAGGATGTACGCCTGACCATGGGTGGCGAACCCACGTTTGTAGCCGATAGCGACCGCGATGCACCAGAATGGAACACGGATGCGCTTGGACCTACCAAGCGTGGCTTTGCCACCGAATTGGTGCATAAATTGCGAAAAGAGTACGGCGAAGGCGGCTTTTTGCACTTTGGCCAGGGCAAGTGGTACCCCGGCGAGCAATTGCCACGCTGGGCGCTCAACATTTACTGGCGTGCGGACCATGAGCCGATTTGGTCCAACCCGGCGCTGTTCACTGATGAGCGCACACCCACCCACTACACCGCTGCCGACGCACAGCGTTTCACCGCCCTGCTGGCAACCAAACTGGGGGTTACCGGAAAATACATTCAAACCGCATTTGAAGACACCTGGTATTACCTGTGGCGCGAACGCCGCCTGCCGATCAACGTGGACCCGTTCAACTCGAAGCTGGACGACGAAATGGAACGCGCCCGCTTGCGTCGCGTCTTCAAACAAAAACTCGACACCCCGGTCGGCTACGTGCTGCCGATCAAGGTAGCCGGTTATGACACTGACTACGGTGCAGCATGGACCACCGGCCCCTGGTTTTTGCGTGACGAACGCATGTACCTGATGCCGGGCGATTCACCCATGGGCCTGCGCTTGCCGCTGGACTCCCTGCCTTGGGTCAGCGATGCCGATTTCCCTTACATGATCGAGCAAGATCCGTCGGTACTGGTGGATACCTTGCCCAGCTACACCACCGTGGCTGCCAAATATGCACCTGGCACTGCAGGGTTGGCATTGGGACTCGCCGCACGGCGGGCAACAGCCGCTGCTACTGCTATTGCTTCTGCCGCAACCGGCATCAAATTTACTGCAGCCAGCTACCTGTCCGGACCAGTGCCCCAGCCAGAAGCCGTGCGCAAGCTGCAATCAACCATCGACTCGGCCTCGCACACAGCCACACACGCACAAAGTTTCACTCAAACCGAACCTGCAGACTTTGCACGCGTGCCGCAAGCACAAGAATCCGCCCACTGGGTCACCCGCACCGCCCTGTGCGTGGAGGTGCGCGACCCACGTCGTGCCAGTGGCCCCAAGGCTGAAGCGGTAGGAACCAGCTCTGGCGTGTTGTATGTCTTCATGCCGCCACTGGAAAAACTGGAGCACTACCTTGATTTGCTAGCGGCCATCGAGGCCACTGCGCAAGAACTGGGCATGCAACTGGTCATTGAGGGTTACCCACCGCCCCGTGACCCTCGCATGAAACTGCTCAGCGTCACCCCTGACCCGGGTGTCATCGAGGTCAACGTCCACCCAGTAACCAATTGGAAAGAACTGGTCACCAACACTGAGTTTTTGTACAACGCCGCGTTCGAGTCACGCCTGTCGGCCGAAAAGTTCATGACAGATGGACGCCACACCGGCACGGGTGGTGGCAACCACTTTGTCATGGGTGGTGCAACCCCGGCAGACAGCCCGTTTTTGCGCAAACCCGAGCTACTGGCCAGTCTGCTGCTGTACTGGCATAACCACCCGTCCCTGAGCTATTTGTTCAGCGGTATGTTTGTAGGCCCCACCAGCCAGGCACCACGCGTGGACGAAGCACGCAACGATCAGCTTTATGAGTTGGAAATTGCGATTGAGCAAATCTACAAAAACCGCGAGCTGTACGGCCAAAGTATGCCGCCGTGGCTGATTGACCGCACGCTGCGCAACATCCTGATCGATGCCACTGGCAACACACACCGCAGTGAAATCAGCATCGACAAGATGTATTCACCCGACTCCGCCACCGGTCGTTTGGGCCTGCTGGAGTTGCGCGCATTTGAGATGCCACCGCACCCTCACATGAGCAGTGTGCAGCAATTGCTGCTGCGCGCCCTGATTGCACGGTTCTGGAAAGCCCCCTACCGCGCGCCAGTCACACGGTGGGGCACTGAGCTGCATGACCGCTTCATGCTTCCTGCCTTTATCGAGGCCGATTTCAATGATGTGATGGCCGAAATGCGCACCGCAGGTTACGCCTTTGATGACAGCTGGTTTGCCCCGCACGTCGAGTTCCGCTTCCCGTTGGTAGGCTCCGTCTGCTCATCAGGCATTGAACTGACCCTGCGCAACGCTCTGGAGCCGTGGCATGTGATGGGTGAAGAAGGTGCACCGGGCGGAACGGCGCGTTATGTGGACTCCTCTCTGGAGCGCATGGAGGTGCGTGTGACCGGACTGAACGAGAGTCGGTACGTTGTCACCTGCAATGGACACGCCCTGTCGCTGCAACCCACCGGTGTGGTGGGTGAATATGTGGCGGGTGTGCGTTACAAGGCATGGAACCCGCCAAGCAGCCTGCACCCCAGCATTGGTGTGCATGCACCGCTGACGTTTGACATTGTGGACACCTGGATGAAACGCTCTTTGGGCGGCTGCCAGTACCACGTGTCGCATCCGGGTGGCCTGAGCTACGAGACCTTACCGGTGAACGCCTTTGAGGCCGAAAGTCGCCGCCTGTCTCGCTTTTTGCCAATGGGTCACACGCCGGGTTTGATGCACGTGGCCCCTGCCACGATCAACGTACCCGCCAGTCGAGAATTTCCGTTCACGCTGGATTTGCGCCGGGTATAGCCGCCAACCATGCCAAAAATGGCAACCGTAGTTGCCATTGACTTGGTCTATGCCCGAATTTTCTGCAAGGCATCCTCATATAAGAAATTAGCTTCTAGCCCCTTATCTACTTGAGTAGAAGCTATCATTTTTAATACTTCACCTACTTGGATTGAAAGTAGTCGTTGGAAATATTGTGAATCAACAAGACATCAATGCCCACCATACCGGCACTTGCTGCAGCTTGCAGGCCCAGCTTGGAATCCTCAAACACCACACATTGCGCGGCATCGACCCCCAGCAACTCAGCACAGCGTAAAAAGGTGCCGGGGGCAGGCTTGGGGTTTACAACTCGGTCTGCCCCCACCACCACATCAATGTACGAATCCAGCCCACACTGCTTTAAAACCAGTATGGCCTCCGCCGTATTGGCACCAGTACCAATGGCCATGGGTTTTTGGCCATGGTATTTTTTAACCACATCAATCAAGGCCGTGGCCCGCACAAACCGGTGCATGTTGTCACGTACACACTGTTCCTTGAACTCATTCATCTGGTCGGCGCTGGCCTCTACCTGACAGTCGAATTTTTTGACCAGAATTTCCAGCGTGTCTTTGGTGGGCACGCCCGCCAGGGAACGCATCAGCGGGCCGTCAATCGGTATGCCATACCGGTTGAGCGTGGCGGTCCAACTGAATTCATGCAACTGACCACTGTCCACCAAGGTACCGTCCATGTCAAAAATCAAGGCGGCGTAGTCGTCGTACATGTAGTGCGTTCCCCTGCAATGGGCTTATAGGCCCTGGTTCAAATGGTAGTAGGCCGCATTGTGCCGCAGCTCGGTCTTCAGGCCGCGAACGGTGGTGTCCGTGCCAATCACCACCGCTTCAATGCCGGCCATTTCTGCAAAATCGACGGCTTCTTCGGCAGTGATGCCCTGGCTGTAAGCACTGTGGTGGGCACCACCGGCATGGATCCAGGCCGCTGCCGCCACCGCCAGGTTGGGACGAGGCTCCCAGAGCGCCTTGGCCACCGGCAGGTTCGGTAGTTCCTGAGTGGGGGTGACGGTGTCCACCTCATTGATGACCATGCGAAAACGGGTGCCGATGTCGATCAGCGAAATGTTGATCGCCGGGCCAGCCTTGCCAGTAAACAGCAAACGGGCAATGTCGTTGCGACAGCCAATGGTGTGCAGGTGCACTTCCAGCTTCGGCTTGGCAGCGGCAATAGACGGGCAAACTTCGAGCATGTGCGCACCCAGCACTTGGCCCACGGTGCCAAAGTGGTAGGTGTAATCCTCCATGAACGAGCTGCCGCCACTGCGCCCCTTGGACATGACCTTGGCGATACGCACCATGGCGGCGGTTTTCCAGTCACCCTCGCCACCATAACCAAATCCCTGGCTCATCAAACGCTGGGTGGCCAAGCCTGGCAAGTTGGTCAGGCCAGTCAGATTTTCAAAGCAGTTGGTGAAAGCACCAAAGCCGCCCTCTGTCAAGAACTTGTGCATGCCCAGCTCCAGGCGTGCTTCGTTTTGCAGCATTTGAAGCTGGTGTGGGTCTGCCAGAAGCGCGGGAGAGACCTCGTAGTCGGTTTTGTAAATGTCAATTTGATTGGCCACTTGGGCGTCTGTGACCGCATCCACCGCCTGCTGCAGGTCACCCAAACCAAAGGCGTGAACCTCGTAGCCAAACTGGATTTGTGCCGACACCTTGTCGCCCTCGGTCACCGCCACCTGACGCATGTTGTCACCAAAGCGGGCGACTTTCAGGCTCTGGCTCTCGGCCCAGCCCATGGCGACACGGCACCAGCTGTCGATTTCAGCTTGCACACGGGCTTCGGCCCAATGCCCAACCACCACCTTGCGGTCCTGGCGCAAACGGGTGCTGATGTGCCCGAACTCGCGGTCGCCATGGGCGCTCTGGTTTAGGTTCATGAAATGCATGTTGATGTCGGCAAACGGCAGTTCGGCGTTGAACTGGGTGTGCAGATGCATGTAGGGCTTGCGCAAGGCCTTCAAGCCACCAATCCACATCTTGGCCGGCGAAAAGGTGTGCATCCACAAGATCACACCGACACAGTTCGCTGCGCTGTTGGCGGCCTGGCAGACCGACAAAATGTCGCCTGGCGAAGTCACCGTGTCCTTGGCGACAACTTTGATCGAGATGCTGTCGGATGCCGTCAAGCTGCTGGCAATGATTTGGCTGTTTTCAGCCACCTGCGCCAACACGCCCGGCCCGTACAGGTGTTGTGAACCGGTGATCAGCCAAACTTCTTTGTGCTCGAAAATCTTCATGGTGTGTTCCTCAATAAATATACCCACTTGGCAGTGGATTAGGTTTGTCCGTAATACGCGTTCTTGCCATGCTTGCGCAAAAAGTGTTTGTCGATGATGGTCTGTTTCAAAGAACCAATATCGGGTCGCAGTGATTTGGTCAGGTAAGCCATGTGAGCAATCTCTTCCAGGATCACCGCGTGATAAACCGCCTTGGCCGCGTCCTTGCCCCAGGTGAACGGCCCATGGCCCGCCACAATGACCATCGGTGATTCGTCCGGGCTGCGATTTTTGAAGCAATCGGTGATTTGCACCCCGGTTTCTTCCTCGTAATCGCGCTGGATCTGCGCATCAGTGATCACCGCTGTGCAGGGAATCTCTCCATAAACAAAGTCAGCATGCGTCGTGCCCAAACACGGAATGCCAACCTGTGTTTGCGCCCAAGCCGTGGCGAAGGTAGAGTGAGTGTGGGTCACGCCACCAATGCTGACAAAGCAACGGTACAAATAGGTGTGGGTTTTGGTGTCGGACGAGGGCTTGAGTTTGCCCTCCACGACGGTGTTGTTCAGGTCAACAATCACCATATCCTCTGGAGTCAGGTCTGCATACGGCACGCCACTGGGCTTGATGGCAATGACCCCCTTGGCACGGTCGATTTCCGACACGTTGCCAAAGTTGTAGACCACCAGCTTACGCTGGTCCAGTTCGATATTGGCCTCATAGGCCGCACGCTTGAGTTCGGTATAACTCATGGCATTCCTTTGTTGACATACCCAGCCAGGTGCTGGTAATTGGCGTACAGCTTCTCGTAAGCCAAGGCCGCTTGTGCGTTGGGCACGTAGGTTTTGCAAACCGGCGAGGCCATGACCTGCTGAGCGCTGGCCACATTGATGTGGACACCCCCCACCGTGGCAGCAAAGATGGCGGCCCCCAAAGCGCAACTTTGCTCACTCTCCAGCACATCAATCGGACAGTTCCACACGTCGGCACAGACCTGCATGACAAAGTCGGACTTCTTGGAAATGCCTCCAATCACCACCACGGAGTTGATCGCAATTCCCTCGTCCTTGAAACGTTCGATGATGGCGCGCGCACCAAAGGCGGTGGCTTCGACCAGCGCACGGAACATCTGCGGTGCCTGGCTACCCATTTTTAATCCAACAATCGCCATGGCCAGGGTTTGGTCGGCATCTGGTGTGCGGCGGCCATTGACCCAGTCCAGAGCGGTGATACCAGCTTCACCCACCGCCAATTTCGCAGCTTCATCACCCAAAGCGACCAGGGTCTGGTCTTCAATGTCGTGAATCAGCTTCTGCTTGGTTGCATCGTCCAGCAAGGCACTGCGCTGCACCAGGTTGGCAACCGGCCAGTTGACCAAGTTGCGGAACCATGCATACAAATCTCCAAAAGCTGACTGCCCTGCTTCCAGCCCAACCAAGCCTGGCAGCACCGAACCATCCACCTGGCCACAGATGCCGCGCACCGTCTTGGCCCCAATGTCTGGGTAGCTGGCCACAGTGATGTCGCATGTGGAGGTGCCCATGATTTTGGTCAACACCCCGGGTTTGACGTTGGCTGCTACCGCGCCCATGTGGCAATCAAAGGCACCAAAACCAACTGGCGTGCCCACAGGCAGACCGAGCTTGCCCGCCCACTCTTCAGTGAGCCTGCCGCACAACTGATCTGCGGTAAAGGTTTCAACCGGTAATCGATCACGCAAGCCTTTTAACAACGGGTCAATGCCAGCGAAGAAGGCATCGGGCGGATAGCCGCCCCAGCTGGCATGCCACATCAATTTATGCCCGGTGGCGCAGCGCCCCATGCGCAATTGATCTGGATGGGTAGTGCCCGTCAAGACGGCTGATATCCAGTCACAGTGCTCAACCCAAACGTATACATCCCGGGCCACATCAGGATCTGCCCGCATAACATGCAGCGCCTTGGCCCAATACCATTCGGAGGAATAAATACCGCCCTCATATTTCAGGTAGTTTTCTGCGGCTGCGTTGGCAACTGCGGTGATTTCCTGTGCCTCCTTGACTGCCGTGTGATCCTTCCACAAGACAAACATGGCGTTGGGGTTGGTGGAAAATTCGGGCAACAACGCCAACGCCACACCATCGCGATTCAAGGCCACTGGGGTGGAACCTGTGGTGTCAAAACTCAGCCCCACAACCTGCTGTGCCGCACCCGCAGGGGCTTTTCGCCACAAACTCTGAATGGCCTCAATCAGACTCTCGGTGTAGTCCAGCGGATGCTGACGAAATTGGTCTTTAGCTGGGGCACAAAAAAGGCCTTTGCTCCAGCGCGGGTAATACACAACGGTACTGGCGACTTCTTCGCCCGTAAGCGCATTCACCAGCAGCGCCCTGACCGAATCACTGCCGTAATCCAGGCCCAATGCATAAGAGGTCATAAAAAAACACCAAGGAATTGATAAAAGCTGCGAACCATAACGAGAGATGCCAGATCAAACATCCCTCACTTTTGTCACCAGGACTGTTCGTAAAAACCTAAACTTTGACGCTTGATCAGCGTACACACCATCCGATCAAATGCACAAAGAAGCGGCAGATGATATAGAGCGAACCGATATTCATCCAATAGAGATTAGAAGCTTATTGATACCGATAAGCACATACCAAAAAACATGCGTTCAACGTGATTATTGGAACGTTCTAGCCAACGGTCCAGCACCTGCCGAGGCATGACAAACGTAGACCGTACCAGCGTCGCCTGTAGGCGATTTGTAATGATTCTCCACGGCCAAACGAACTGATTCAGCTTTTTCCTGAGGCATCAAAGCGACCGCACAACCGCCAAAACCACCGCCGGTCATGCGTGCACCGCCAATATCACCGATGGCCATTTGGAGAATGTCGACCAACTGGTCCATCGCTGGCACAGTAATTTCAAAATCGTCCCGCATCGAGTCATGCGAGGCTGCCATGAGCAAACCCATCCTGCGCAAATCACCAGCGGCCAAAGCCTCTGCCGCATCAAGCGTGCGCTGGTTTTCTGTAACGATGTGCTTGGCACGGCGCAACACCGTGGCATCCAGATCACCCGCATCAGCTTCCAGTCTGGTCAAACTCAAATCGCGCAGCGCCTTGACCCCGTAATGCTTGGCCGCAGCCTCACACTGCATGCGCCTGGTGTTGTATTCGCTGCCCACCAAACCACGACGAATCCTCGAGTGAACAATCATCACCGCCAAGTCGGGCGGCAAAGGCACAGATTGTGTTGTCAGCGAACGGCAATCTATCAACAGGGCACTGCCCGCTTCACCACGTGCAGAAACGAGTTGATCCATGATGCCGCAGTTGCAGCCCACAAAGTTGTTTTCTGCACGTTGCGCAATCAAAGCCATGTCCGTTGGACTCAGGTCATTGAAGCCTTGCAGGGTCTTGAAGGCCTGGGTCACGGCAACTTCAAGCGATGCGGAGGACGACAACCCTGCACCTTGCGGTACATCCCCTGCGAGCGCCAAATCCGCCCCCTTCAGCAGCAAGCCATGCGCCAGCAAGTACTTGACCACACCGCGCACATAGTTTGGCCATATTCCGTCAGCCAGCGGCTGAATAGGACTATCAAGTTGAAATTCGTCTGTCTCGCCCTGGTAATCTGCGGCGACCACCCGCACGGTCTTGTCCGATCGAGCACTGACTGCAATCACCGTACCAAAATTGATGGCACAAGGTAAAACGAAACCATCGTTGTAATCCGTGTGCTCGCCAATCAAATTCACCCGACCTGGTGCTTGCACCAAGTGCTGCGGCGCGTATCCGAATGCGGTTTGAAAAGCCTTTGCTGCGACTTGATTCAAGATTTGAGTCATTGCTGAGCTACCCGGTAATGCACGTCTGACACCGCTCGTAAACGCTCAGCGGCTTGTTCAGGTGTGAGATCACGCTGGGCTTCGGCCAACATCTCAAAACCAACCATGAATTTACGCACACTGGCTGAGCGCAGCAGAGGAGGATAAAAGTGTGCATGCAATTGCCAGCCGTCTGTGGGGCGACCATCAAATGGGGCACCATGCCAGCCCATGGAATACGGAAACGAGCACTCAAACAGGTTGTCGTACCGGCTGGTCAGTTTTTTCAGTGCCACCGCCAGATCAGTCTGCTGTTGCGGATTGAGTTCGGTGATACGCTGCACGGGAAACCTTGGCAACAACAAAATTTCAAACGGCCAGGTGGCCCAGAACGGAACCACCGCCAGCCAATACTCGGTCTTAACCACCACCCGCTCGCCTTGGACTGCTTCGCGCTCGGTGTAATCCAATAACAAGGGACGCTGGTGTTTGGCGAAATAGGTGCGTTGGTGTTCGTCTTCGTGCTGGACTTCGCTCGGGATATAGCTGGTGGCCCAGATTTGTCCATGCGGGTGCGGGTTGGAGCATCCCATCATCGCGCCCTTGTTCTCAAAAACCTGAACCCAAGGGTAAGTTTGCCCCAGATCAGTGGTCTCGGCGATCCAAGTTTGAATGATCTGTCCAATAGCCGTCAAATGTAACTCAGGCAAGGACAGACTATGGTCTGGCGAAAAGCAAATGACCCGGCTGGTGCCCTTTGCGCTCATCACTTGGAACAAGGCATCATGTTCCTGCACGGCATCAGGCGTATCGGCCATCATGGCCGCGAAGTCGTTGGTAAAAACGTAGGTGTGCTGGTAGTCTGGATTTCGTTCACCAGTGACCCGCTGGTTGCCGGCACACAGAAAGCATTGCGGGTCATAGCTTGGTCGCTCGCTACGATCTGGTGACTCTTGCTGCCCCTGCCAGGGGCGCTTGGCCCGGTGAGGGGAGACCAAGACCCATTGCCCGGTTAAAGGATTAAATCGACGATGAGAATGATTGCTGGAATCGAACATAGTTGAGGCATCTCTCAGGTACGTTCAAGCACCCAGGTAATTACAAAAAACCAGCACTGCGGTAACAAAGCGAACACTCAACCAAAACACACAGATGGCGAGCGCGAGTTGGCACGCCGTCCATAACGCGAGTGGTGTGGCCGCTGTATTGAGTAAAGAAGTTTTATTTCTTCTTGTTGTACACATCGAAAAACACAGCAGCCAGCAACACCAGACCCTTGATGACCTGCTGCCAGTCAATGCCAATGCCCATGATCGACATGCCGTTGTTCATGACTCCCATGATGAAGGCACCAATGACTGCGCCCAGCACCTTACCCACCCCACCAGAAGCAGAGGCACCGCCGATGAAACAAGCCGCAATGACATCAAGCTCAAACCCCAGCCCCGCCTTGGGCGTGGCAGTGTTCAAGCGCGCAGCGAAGATCAAACCAGCCAACGCCGCCAACACGCCCATGTTGATGAAAGTATAAAAAGTGAGCCGCTCGGTGTTGATACCGGACAGGCGCGCCGCCTTTTCGTTGCCGCCCAGCGCGTAAATTCGCCGTCCAACGGTGGTTTTTGAGGTAACAAAATCGTAAGCCAACATCAAAACCAGCATCACGATCAGTACATTGGGCAAGCCGCGATAGGATGCCAACAGATAGCTGAATATTGAAATCATGGCAACAAACACCAAATTCTTCATCAGAAAAAATGCAAAAGGCTCATTCTCCATTCCATGCTTGGTGCGTGCAGCCCTTCCCGTGACTTTGAGCAGCAATAAAATTAAAGCCATAGCCAGACCCAAAACCAGCGACAAAACCTTTAGGCTTTCACCGTCAAATGGGTCGGGAATAAACCCTGTACTTAGCAACTGAAACTCAGGTGGAAATGGCCCCACAGACGCTCCGCCCAGAACGACCAATGTGAGCCCCCGAAACACCAGCATGCCCGCCAATGTCACTATGAATGCCGGGATTTTGTAGAAAGCGACCCAATAGCCCTGTGCGGCTCCAATGGTGGCACCGAGCAACAGACAGATGAGGCCCGTCAAAACAAAATTAAGGTTGTACTCCACCATCAAAACAGCTGCAACAGCACCCACGAATCCGCTGACGGAACCCACCGATAGATCAATATGACCAGCCACAATGACCAGTAGCATGCCCAATGCCATCACAATGATGTAGCTGTTCTGCAGAATCAAGTTGGTCAGATTCAGGGGCTGAAACAGGGTGCCATTGGTCATCGCCTGGAAGAAGCCCATGATGGCCACCAGAGACATTAGCAAGCCGTACTCACGCAGGTTGTTCTTCAAAAAACCTAAACCCTGGGTTGCTGCTACAGGCGTTGTAGTGGTAGCGGTTGAGGAAACGGTAGCCATGTCAATTTGCTCCTGATGTCACGATAGATCGCATAATTTTCTCCTGAGAGGCTTCTTCGGCGGTGAATTCCGCCACAAAAACGCCTGCATTTAGCACGCATATTCGGTCGCACATGCCCAGCAGTTCGGGCATTTC
>CAIOAQ010000234.1 GCA_903856025.1 uncultured beta proteobacterium | reverse complement strand
GACTGGGCCCTTCATTCAATTCAAAGGAAGTTCAAAGAAGCCGCCGGGGTCAGCGGGTGAATCCGTCCGGCAGGTTGCCGACACCAGGTTTAAACGGATACTGAAAGCCGTTCACACTTGTCGATTTGATGGGGAAACATTCAAATTTTCTCTGCTTCTAATTCCACACCCGGTGTGGAATTAAACGAAGAATCCAAATGGCTAGTCAAAATTCGTCAAAAGGTGAACCACGCTTCTCGCCTCTATGTGAGTGCTTGTTATCGGATTTCGGCACAGCCACAGTATGGGGTTTCTCCTGTTTGCTACCGCACCGACTCCACCCCCCGGGGTTTGTTAAAACTGGGAATGAGCACTTTTGATGAATCGAATGAAGTCGTTGCAGTGGCTGGCGATTTGAATGCAAAACCATCGACTGCCGGGTCGAGCGTTGAAAAGTATCGGGGCCGGTTGGCCTGTCAATCGGAGATGGTGATTCGTCGTTTCAGGGCACAGTTTCATTGGGCGGTTCTGCTATGAAACCTTGTGAAGTGTGCTTATTGATTGATGAAAATGGTAAAAGCGAGGACACATCATGAAAGTATGTGACATCAATCCAGACGATTCAAAGTGGTCTGCTGAACAAGCTACCGTGATCCGCCAGTTGATGAAAAAGCGTGAGCAATATTTGCATGAGGGTAGGGTTGAATGCGCTCACGGTGTACGAGGTGCAATCATCCTTGTCGTTTCGGTGTTTAGTGACTTCACGGTAGACCATCAGTCAGACTACCAATCGAATTGGCCTGAGTTATGAATGATTTTCTGAAGACCAACCTGCACGAGGCGAGAGGATGGCCGCAGCCATCCACCACATGCACCGACCGGGGCAGCACTGGTTCAGTTGTTTACTTGCCAGCCTTGCTGACAGCTTTGGCTTCACAGTCGGAGGCAGCACTGGCAACCTGAGAAAACATCAGGTTTGCGGCAACAAGGCTGCTCAAGACAATGGTAAGCACTTTGTTCATGTTGGTAAACGTCCTATAGGTGAAGGCTTGGGCGAAATGCCATCGCCAGAATTGCATGGGCAGGGCCACAATACACGTCATGCCTCGCCTCATACAAGCCCCAAATCTGGTCATGGCAACGCTGTGGGCAGATTGGCTACGGACAGGGGGTATTGGTGCAAGCGCTCAACGTGAGTTCCTCAGGAGTGCGTCTGGCGAGTTGCCTCCTGATCAATGCTTACCTGAAGTCTGGATCGATGACGCAAGCCAAAAAGCTCAGGCACTGGAGTTATTGCAGATTCTTCGCCGTGCTCCACAGCGACGTTGGGTCTGCTCCTGTGGCGAACGTGTGGTCGGTGGCTTTGAGCAGTGCTGGAACTGCGGGGCGATGATGCCAGTCAAATGAGGTGTCTGTATGCTTACAAATGAAGGATGCAAACCATGAAGACTGTCTTGATCACTGGTGCAAACAGAGGTATTGGATTTGAACATGTACGGGCATTTGTAGCCCGAGGCATTCTTGTCTATGTTGCGGTACGGTCACCAAAAGATGCAGAGGAACTTCAGGCGCTGGCAACAGCCAATCGCGGACTGATCACTGTACTGGTTTACGACGCAGCCAACCCAGACTCTGCACTTCAGTTGAAAGCTGCTTTAGGAAATGCTCCCCTTGATCTCCTGCTTGCAAATGCAGGGGCCATGGGTGGAAGCAAGCAATCATTTGGGGCTGTGGACGTGGAAGACGTTATGCAACTTGTCCGCATCAACTCCCTTGCCCCATTGAAACTTGCAGAGGCATTGGCTGACAACGTTGCCAGATCAGACCGCAAGCTCATTGCATTTCAATCCAGCCTGATGGGGTCAATCGG
>CAIOAQ010000233.1 GCA_903856025.1 uncultured beta proteobacterium | reverse complement strand
GCGTTTGCTCGATGCCCGTCAAGATGAGCGGGTGATTGACTGGTTTTGTGGATTGGGAAACTTCACTTTACCCATCGCCACACAGGCTGGACAAGTGTTGGGGATCGAAGGTAGCGAAGCATTGGTTGCAAGATCTCGTGAAAACTATATAAAAAATAATGGTGCATCCCTTGTAAATAAAGAACTTGCAGCTACTTCATTTGTAGCAAGAAATTTATTTGAAATGACCCCGGATCTACTCATTCAGGATGGCATCGCTGACAAATGGCTGGTGGATCCACCGCGAGAAGGTGCCTTTGCATTGGTGGGTGCGTTGGCTGCCTTGCATCAGCAAAGCTTGGGTTCCACTGACCATCCCGTAACACCAGGTGCTCAGCAATGGAAACCTCCCAAGCGAATTGTTTATGTCAGCTGTAACCCGTCAACTTTGGCGCGAGACGCGGATTTTCTGGTGCATCAGGCAGGCTATCGGTGCTCTGGCGCAGGCGTGGTGAACATGTTTCCGCACACGGCGCATGTAGAAAGCATCGCGGTATTTGATCTGAAGAGTTGACCTATTTCAGCAAATGCTGGTAGCCGCGTGGTCAGTGTGCGGCTGATTTTGCCTTGGGCTTGCTCTCGGTGATCACTTCTTCAGCAGGTGCCGGCGCTGAGATGACGGGCGGTGGCAAGGCAAGCGTGGACTTGGCACCCTCAATCTTATTCTCACGCATGTAGGCATCCATCTCTCGCCAGCCGTCGAAAATAGCCGCTTTGTTGATGCCTTTGTTGAGCGTGTAGCAGTCTTCAATGCTGCGTAAACCATGTCGACAGCCACCCCCAATGGCCTTGGCTTCGGCTTCTTTTTGTGCAATGCGTGGATCTGGACCCAAGCCCAGCATGTCACAAGCTGCCAGCAACAGTGCCGCGAGAACAATCAGCAAGCGTGTGGACATGATCAACAATCAAAGGAAGGTAAAGCCATAGCGCAAATTATGTGCTCGAATTGACAGTTAAGGTAGCCGCTTAAGCCAAGAAAAAAGGCCCATCAGGGCCTTTTTTTGTGAATTGAGCACCTGATCAATCGCGCTCGCCACCCAGGATACCCAGCAAGGCCAACAAGCTTTGGAAGACATTGATGACATCAAGGTACAGCGCCAAGGTGGCACTGATGTAATTGGTTTCACCACCATCCACGATACGTTTCAGGTCATACAACATGTAGGCACTGAACACCCCAATGGCCATCATGGAAATGACCATCATGCCTACGCTGGAACCCACAAACACGTTGATGATGCCGCCCACCATGATGGCCAACGCACCTACAAAAAGCCATTTACCCATGCCAGAGAGGTCACGCTTGATCACGCTGGAGAGACTGGCCATCACAAAAAATACGCCTGCTGTGCCGCCAAATGCCGTCATGATCAGGTCCGTGCCATTTTTAAAGCCCAGCACCATGGCAATCATGCGCGAGAGCATCAATCCCATGAAGAACGTAAATCCCAGTAACACCGGCACACCGGTTGCCGAGTTTTTTGTTTTTTCGATGGCGTACATGAAGCCGAATGCGCCACCCAGGAATACGATCATCCCCAAGCCCCCGGTCAGGGATCGTGTGAGGCCGGTAGCCACACCCAACCAAGCGCCCAATACGGTGGGAACCAGGCTCATTGCCAGCAGCCAGTAGGTATTACGCAATACTTTATTGCGCTCCTGCGTCACGGAATTCGATCCGTAAACCGGGTTAATGGATTGGATTCGTTGGTTCATTGTTGGACTCCTTTGAAAGAGGTTGAAATTCAGTTTCTGTCATTTTAGGGCGAAGCAAGATTTTTCAAGGACGGGGCTGAACATGCAGCGCCTACTTATTGTGAGGATACCTGTGACGCATTTGACATCAATGGCAGGATTACATCGCGTTATCCTTGCCGCCTGAACAACTCATACGCCCATTTCATCATGCAAAACAAACCTTTTCTTGAACTGTCCGATGTGAAAACAATTGCCCTGGCCGCGGAGGCGCTCGCCATACAAAATCAATGGGCGGTCACGATTGCGGTGGTTGACGACGGAGGACACTTGTTATGGTTACAGCGGCTCGACGGAGCTGCCGCAATTACCGCGCACATTGCACCAGCCAAAGCACATACAGCAGCCCTGGGGCGGCGTGAAAGCAAGGTGTACGAGGAGATCATCAACGGTGGCCGTGTCTCATTTTTGAGCGCCCCATTGTTGCAAGGCATGCTCGAAGGCGGTGTGCCAATCATGAAAGATGGCATTTGCCTGGGGGCCGTAGGGGTGAGTGGCGTGAAGTCAACCGAGGACGCAGAAATTGCCAGAGCAGGAATTGCTGCCCTGGCGCAATAGACAAATTCCCGGCTTCTTAGAAAGAAAGTCGTTCTGGACGCAGTTCCTGAAGAATGGTGGCAGAAATTTCTTCGATCGATTTGGTGGTGGTGGACAGCCAGCGTATGCCGGAACGGCGCATCATGGCTTCGGCTTGCTTGACTTCATGGCGACAGTTCTCAATGGACGCGTATTTGGAGTTTGGACGGCGCTCGCTACGAATTTCGCTTAAACGTTCCGGCAGGATGGTCAGTCCAAACAATTTTTTCATGTGGTTTTTGAGGGCCGGCGGGAGGTCTTGTCGCTCAAAGTCCTCTGGTATCAAAGGGTAGTTGGATGCCTTTAATCCGTATTGCATCGCCAAGTAAAGCGAAGTGGGGGTTTTTCCACTGCGACTAACACCAACAAGAATCACATCCGAACTTTCGAGGTCGCGGTGTGATTGGCCGTCATCGTGGTCAAGCGAGAAGTTAATGGCATCAATGCGCGACTGGTAGCGTTTGCTTTTGCTGGCGTCACTGAAACGACCAATGCGGTGGTTGGACTTGACACCTAATTCTTTTTCCAATGGTTGAACAAACGTGCCAAACATGTCGTGCAGCATGCCCTCGCATCCTTTTTTTATCACCTCTAAAACGGCTTCGTTCGCAAGCGTTGTAAAGACGATAGGGCGCTTGTTGTCATGCGCACCGGCTTGATTGATCTGTCGAACGGTTTGATGCGCTTTATCAACGGTGTCAACAAAAGGCAACCTGACGCAGTGAAGATTGACTTCAAATTGAGCCAATATGGCTCCACCGAAGGTTTCTGCTGTGATACCAGTACCGTCTGAAACAAAAAAAACTGTGCGATTGGGCATGGTGGCTACCAGGTTTGGTCGACGCGGGGTATTCAAGACCGATCGCGACGGGGATTTATATGGATGCTGCATGGCACCGTGTAAGCGTTTCTAACGCCTACAATATTTATTATCCAACCAAATTTTCGACTCTGGTCCGCTTCAACAACACAACTAAAAATGTGGGCGGATTGGGATCTCACCAGTAACTGGATTTGCGTACAGTTGCTGACCAAGTTTTTTAACTTCTGGAGTCTTTTATGTCTGAACGTTTTGCTGCGACCGACTTGGTCGTACCTTTTGAAAATCTGCGAATGACCGACGTAGATTCGGTGGGTGGAAAGAATGCAAGCTTGGGGGAAATGATTTCAAATCTTCCCTCCGGTGTCAAAGTACCGACAGGTTTCGCCACCACAGCCCACGCGTTTCGTGAATTTTTGGCTTATGAAAATTTGGCTGACAAGATCAATGTCCGATTGAGTGCGTTGGACACAGAAGACGTGAATGCGCTGGCTGTGGCAGGTGCCGAAATCCGGGCGATGGTGGAAGCCCAACCGTTCCCTGCTGATTTCGAGAAGGAAATTCGCCTGGCCTTCGCAACCCTTTCCGGTGGTAACGAAAAAGCATCTTTCGCCGTGCGCTCCTCCGCG
>CAIOAQ010000232.1 GCA_903856025.1 uncultured beta proteobacterium | reverse complement strand
CGCGGTGGATCCACCAGCCATTTGTCAGCGATGCCATCCTGAATGAGTTGATCAGGGGTCATTTCAAAAAGATTTCTTGCTACAAATGAAGTAGCTGCAAGTTCTTTATTTACGTGGGGTCCAGCCCTATTTTTTACATAATTTTCACGAGATCTTGCAACCAGTGCTTCACTGCCTTCAATACCCAACACTTGTCCAGCCTGTGTGGCGATGGGCAAAGTGAAGTTTCCTAATCCACAAAACCAGTCAATCACCCGCTCATCTTGACGGGCATCGAGCAAACGCAGCGCACGAGCCACCAACACCCGGTTGATGTGTGGGTTCACCTGGGTGAAATCGGTCGGTTTGAAAGGCATGGTGATACCAAACTCCGGCAAGGAATAAGTCAACTCCTCGCCTTCTTCGTCGAGCAAACGCACGGTTTCTGGGCCTTTGGCTTGCAGCCACCACTGCACGCCGACATGGTTCTGAGCAAACTTGCGAAGCTTCGCCAAGTCACCTTCGCTCAAGGGTTCAAGGTGGCGCAGCACCAAAGCAGTAACCCGGTCGCCGCAGGCCAATTCAATTTGTGGCGTGGTTTCTACTGCGTCCAGCGAAGAAATCAGCGCTCGCAACGGCATCAACAGGGCACTGACATGTGGAGGCAACACCGGACACACCTGCATGTCGGCCACGTAACGGCTTTTGCGTTCATGAAAGCCAACCAGGACGGTGTCTTTTTTGCGAACAAAACGAACCGACAAGCGCGCACGGTAGCGATAACCCCAACTAGGGCCTTCAATTGGCCTAAATACCATGTCCGGCTTGACTTTGCCCAGATGCCACAGGTTGTCTTCAAGCACACGCTGTTTGACCGCGATCTGGGCGGCGGGGTGCAAATGTTGCATCTTGCACCCACCACACGAACCGGTGTGCAAACCAAAATGGGGACAAACCGGCTCCACACGTTGCGACGATGGTCGATGTACCTGGGTAAGTGTCCCCCGCTCCCAATTATTTTTGGTACGGTTGATGTTGGCACTGACATATTCAAACGGCAGGGCACCATCAATGAACACGACTTTCCCGTCACCCTTATGGGCGACACCCTGCGCGTCCAGGTCCAGGGACTCGACAAACAGCCAATCGGCAGGCACTGCAGCAGCGGCCGATTTTTCAGAAGAATCAGTCATTTCATCCAATTTAAGAAATAGCGCGCATCCGACATGGGGCGCGAGAACGGTGGCTACCGGTCTGGCAAATACTTGCTGGGGTCCACCGGTTTGCCTTGACGACGCAATTCAAAATGTAACTTCACCCGATCTGCATCGCTGTTGCCCATTTCGGCAATCTTTTGCCCCTTTTCCACCGCCTGATCTTCTTTGACAAGCAATGTCTGGTTGTGTGCGTACGCGGTCAGAAAAACATTGTCATGTTTCAAAATCACCAAATTGCCGTAGCCACGCAAGCCCGCCCCCACGTAAACCACGCGTCCATCAGCAGCGGCCAGCACGGGGTCGCCTGCACTGCCTGCAATGTCGATCCCTTTGTTTTTGATGTCATCAAATCCGGCAAGCACATTGCCTTTGGCTGGCCAAATCCATGTGATTGCACCCTCGACGGCAGCTGGCTTGACTGCACTTGCAGGCGCGCTACTGGCCACTGAAGCTGTGGCGACTGAAGATTCTGTCACGGCAGGTCTGGTCACGGACTTGACCACAACGTTGCTGTCCAGAGGTGGAGCCACTCGCAGGACTTGCCCCACTTCTATGCGATTTGG
>CAIOAQ010000231.1 GCA_903856025.1 uncultured beta proteobacterium | reverse complement strand
CTGCGTCGATATCTCCTTTTTTGTGGCATGCCCATGAAATGCTCTTTGGCTTTGCATCGGCAGTGATCATTGGGTTTCTGATGACTGCCGCTAAAAACTGGACCGGCCTGGCGACCCCACGCGGGCCGATTCTGGGCGTGTTGGTCTTGCTATGGGTGGCGGCGCGAGTGGCAGCAGTCACCATGCCATACGCTATTTTCGCGATGGTCGATGTGCTTTTGCTACCGATCGTCGCGGGTATTCTGATCAGATTGCTGGTGCGCGCCGGCAACATTAGAAACTTGCCACTCGCAGGAATTCTACTTTTGCTGACCGTGGCTAACGTCAGTTTCCACTTGGCCGTTCTGGGTGTGTTGGACATTGCGCCCACCACACCTTTGCACGCTGCCCTCGGGTTGATAGTGATGATTGAATGTGTAATGGCTGGCCGCGTAATACCTGCCTTCACCATGAGTTCGACCGCCGGGCTGAAACTGAATACATCTCAGACCAACGAACGCATCACTTTGGGACTGACTGCGGTGGGCCTGCTCTTCTGGCTACTGGGGCCAACCGGTCGGCTTGGTTTTGTTGTCTTGGCGGCCGCTGCCAGATCATGCCGAGAAACCTGATTGCGCTACCGAAATAGTAGTGAATAAATCAATTGTTACAAGGGCTGCGGGTGAATTTGACGTATGGAGCCCCGATGCTTTGAAACAACTGGTGGGTGACAACCCAGATTTGCACCAACGCTTGTTAAAGAAGTTTTTGCACAATGCACAAGCGCAAGTCAGCCGCATTGAATCCGCCATACTCGTCGATGACGTTATCCAGGCGGGCCAGGTAGCACACACGCTCAAATAGGCCGCATATTCTGTAGGTACTTTGGCATTGGGGGAACTTTGCCAGCAGATTGAAACCGCTGGCTTGGCCAATGAATCGGCGAAGTGTGCGGCATTTTCCGCTGTACTTGCCGCTACTTTCGCTCAGGCGAAAGCGCGCATTGATGCTCATTTGGCGAATTAGGCCGGGGGAGGGGGGTACACGAGCACGGGGCCGGACATGTTCTGTGCAAACGCAACATGGTCCCGTCAAACGGCCTGCTCGGTGCCAACTCTTGCCTAGTCGAGTCCTCCGTTCTAGCCAGTTCGGAAGCAGGAATAAATTTGGTTGGCTTGAAGTAATGACTGCCAGCAACGCGCATATAAATCTCAAAGAACAATAAAAAATAATAAAAATTGACAAAATTCAACATAAAACATAGAATTTTGCAAATGCCATGACAAAGGTGTTTATCAAAGATACCGTGTGCCACATGGCTTTGTGCTTGAACTGTCGGAGATTTGTTATATGTCCTCAGTAGCCGTTGAGAAATCCTTTTGCACCACGCGTGAAGCATCTGCCTTGCTGGGGGTTTCGGTGGGAACGGTTCAGCTTTGGGTCGAAAATGGTTTGTTGCAGGCGTGGAAGACGGCGGGGGGGCACCGCCGCGTCATGCGCGATTCGGTCGAGCGGTTGCTTCGCAAGGCACCAGCACCAGTTGAGTCCACGTTGCACACCAAGTCCGAGGCTCAGCCACGCAAACTCAGCGTTCTGGTTGTCGACGATGACCTTGACCTGTTGCGCCTGTACCAAGCGAACTTGTCACGCTGGCCAATGCAGCCGTTGGTTACCTGCACCGACAACTCAGTTTCAGCGTTGATGGCGTTGGGCAGAGGCGGTCCAGACTTGCTGATTGTCGACTTGCACATGCCCGGCATGGACGGATTCAGCATGTTGCGACTGCTCAAGCTTGCACCGGAAGTGCGTCATACAAAGATTGTTGTGGTGACTGGTTTGGATGCACAAGCTATTGCCGATAAAGGCGGTTTGCCTGAGGGTATGGAAGTGTTGCCAAAACCGATTCCGTTCGATCGATTGCTCGCAGTTGCCAGTGCCATTGCGAGTCAAAGTGATGTCCAAATCTCATGAAAAAACGACATCACTATCTCCCAATCGAACAGGCGTTGCCAGGCATGGTGATCAGTGCGCCTATGCAAATTTCCCAGCAAGGTTTTCTGAGCATGACTTTGCCGGCAGGTCTTGTGTTGACTCAGGAAAACATAAACCAGTTGATTGCGCATCGCGCAGAGTTTGTCGATGTGGATCTTGATGATCCCAGATCCGACGAACAAGTTGCGGATGACGCCGCGCATGCTGCGCACCGACTCCTTGAAATTTTCGAAGGTGCTGATCTCAGCGAACCATACATGGCCAACTTTTTTGATCAGGTTCTGATCTATCGGAGCACATGATGGGGGCCATGAACCTCGCACCGATAACTCGCGAACTCGTGATTGCGCGCAGTCGAAGCCTGCCAAGCTTTCCCTGTGTGGTGGTGGAAATTGTCAACACACTTGACGACCCTGACAGTAACCTTGATATTTTGGTACGTGCCATTCGTCGCGACCCGTTGATCAGTGCGAGGGTAATCTCGTTGGCCAACACGGCTGCATTGCGCGGTACCCGTACGACTGAAATCAACGACATTTCCGCAGCGACTTCGCTCATTGGCCTGAACCGCCTGAGGCATATTGCGCTCATCAGCAGTTTGAGCACTTTTGTAAACGGTGCAGCACGAAATGGGTTGCCCAATGCCTATTGGACGCACAGCGTCGCGGTTGGAATCTGCTGCGAGGAGCTTGCTATTCATTGCGGTTTGGACGTAGCACCCTCCATGGCGCTTCTTGCCGGGCTGGTGCATGACATTGGGCAACTCTGGTTGTATCACTTTGACCCAAAGCTTGCGCACTTTTGCCGGGGCGTGGCGCGTGACCGTGCAGTGGATATCGAACAAGTCGAGCGAGAGCATTTTGGTATTGGACACGGATGCGTAGGCGCCTGGTTGCTGGAGCACTGGGCGCTGCCAGAAGCGATGGCTGAAGCCGTGTCTGGGCACCATGATGGAAAAATCGTTGCGAGCAATCCACTGGTAGCGCTTGTGCAGGTCGCAGAAGTGCTCAGCAATGCGCTTGATCTGGTCGCACGGGCAGAAAACCGTGTGACAAACCTTTCCCTCACCGCCTGCGAGCAACTTGGCCTGATCTGGGACGACTCTGCGCGCCACCTTTTCGGTCGCATTGAGTCGCGTGCCAACCACGAAACGGCTTTTTTTAATGCACCAGCGCCATGACTGCAACCACGCGCCTGAACTTTGACGCTCCACTGATGGACACCCTGTCCGAAGGGGTGATCCTGCTTGATCATCTGGCCCAAGTCACAACCCACAACCAGGCCGCACTTCCTTGGGTCAAGCAGATCATGGCGCGCAGCAGTGCAATCAAGGTGCTGATTGACCTGGAGGTGCGATCTCGTGTCAAGTTGCCTGTCAAATTGGGTAACTGGCAAGTTCGAACCGACGACGACAAAGTGACTGCTTCGGTCTGGCTGATCAGAAATGGGCGCCGTGATTATGCAATTTATATAGCACCATCACCTGAAAATACAGGGGATAGAGAAGAATTGCGTGCTAATTCAGTCGCGGAAAAAAGTTTTCTTCTCTTGCTCGGGGAGGAGGCACGCGCCCAACTTTGCGCTCTGCAAATGTTGCTTAATCCGCAAGCTGGCAATTCCATGCGTGACATCGAAGCAGTAGGCAGTCAGAGTCAAAGTGTACTCACGTTGCTACAGCAACTTTCTGACCTGACGCTGCTGATGCAACGCGACGAGGTATTTGCCGATGAGAGGCTGGACTTGCCAACCTTGATCAACGGCAGCTTCCCGCCGGTCAGCCCGGATCCAGATCAACCCAGATTTGAATTGACCCAAGACGGCTCAGGGCTTGGCGTTGTCTATGGTCATGCCGCCTGGATGAGCTATGCCTTGCGGGTTCTATTTGATGCGTTACAAGACAGTGCACCGGTACGCAGTCTGGTCGCTGTATCTTTGCGCCAGTTGGGCAATTTTGTTGTCCTTACCGCTCGTGTGACGAACGCCACTGCTCGGCGCAAGGTCAGGCCGGTTGTCGCAACCCATTCGGGCGAATCCAGCGCCGCAAAAAGCCCCTTGAGCGATGACAGCGTTCGGTGGCTCATGTGCCGACGCATTCTTGCCTTGCAGGGCGGACAGCTCAAGCTTGAGGTATTGCCTTTGGGGCCGTCTCAGGATCCTGCCAATCCACCGATTGAATCCTTCACCCTGACGTTGGCCACAGGATTGCCATTGCAAGAGCGCAGTCGTGAGTCCTGTTCTAGTTGCCGTTACACCCTGCAGGCGCAAGCCTATGCGACTGACCTTTCACAACTTCTTACCACCAACTAACCCGCCTGAAAAGGGAGCCACCATGACCACCATTCTTATCGTTGACGATCACTCGGACATTCGGCGCTTGTTGTCCATCACGCTGGGCAAGGAGTTCAACATCATCGAGGCGGAAGACGGTGTCAGCGCACTGGAGGCTGTGCGACACCACCGCCCCAAAGCCGTCTTGCTTGATGTGATGATGCCTGGCGAGATGGACGGCTTGCAGGTTCTGGATGCCATAAAGAAGGATCGAGCCACCCGCGATACCCTGGTTGCCATGGTGACCGCGCGCGGTCAGGTTGCTGATGGCGATGATGCCCGCAAGCGCGGCGCCGACGCGTATTTCATCAAGCCTTTCAGTCCATTGCAGGTCGTCGCCTGGATTCGGAGCCACGTGAAATGAGTTCGCGCACATTGGCGCCAAACATAGATTTGGTGCAACGTCAGCTTCTGCAGTATGCCCAAGACCTGCAACAGCTGATGCGCCAGCAAAGCGCCCTGCAACAGCACCATCAAAAGGTGCTGCAGTTCATAGGCCATTGCGATGTGAACGATGATTTGTTGCTCAACACGATTCTTAAGGCATTTGACAGGTACTTGGTGACCAGTGCACTTGGTGAGATTTTGCACGCCAGCCCTTCTGCTGAACGGGCGCTCGCGCAAAACGGCCAGAGCCTGAGTTGGCTCCCGATTGAACAACTCATGCGCGCCGAGTGCCGTGCAAACATCCAGTCGCTGCTCAATACATTCGTTGGCGACAATGGATCGGGTGCCATCTATCAAACACGACTCCATCCACAAGGGCAGGCCGCTTCCGTCGCGCCAGTGGCTTTTGATGCGTTGGTGCTGCGCTCGGCCGATGCAGACCAAATTGAAATTTACTGGCTGTTGAGTCCACCGGTGCTGGCAACTGCTTCCACACCGGAACTTTTGCGCCTGCTGGCGCTGTCAAATAGCGGCCAAGTGGCTCTGTTGCTCACCAACGAAAATGCCGAAATCATCGCTTCCAACGTTGCCTACAGTCAGATCACCGGTTACAAACCGGACGAAGTGCTGGGGCAAAACCCAAACAAAATAAGCTCAGGCCTGCAAGATACCGTCTTTTACCAGAACTTCTGGTCAGCTTTGCATACCGAAGGAAGTTGGAGCGGCGAGTTCTTCAACCGCCGCAAAAACGGGCAATTGTTTCTCAATTGGTCAAACGTCAAAGTAGTGAAGGATGCACAAGGAAAAACCTGTGCGTATTTCGCCACGTTTAGCGACATGTCCTCGAACGGAAACTTGCAGAAACAACTCGAACTTGAAGTCCACCATGACCCGCTGACTGGACTGCCAAATCGACGCCTATTTGAAGAGCGCTTGAGCCAAACCATGAAGGCCAATAGTCCGGCAAACAACGGTTTGTATGTGCTGTCGATAAGCCTTGAGCGTTTTCGCGACATCGCCAACGAACTTGGGCACGACGTGGGAGATCGCCTGATGGAGCTGTACAGCGCGCGCCTGAAGGCCTGGTTGCCCACTGGAGACGTGGCTGCGCGCCTGAGCGGCAATGAGTTTGTGGTCATGCTCAGCAATGTCACTGACAACGCTTGTGCCCGGACATTGGTAAATACCTTGCTAAGTGCGTTGTCTGAGTCAATCCATGCGGTGCAACATGACCTGGTGGTCACTACCCGCATCGGTTATGCACATTGGAATTTGAAAGTAGACGTGCGCGGCTTGATCGACCATGCTCGTAGCGCCATGCAAATGGCAAGGCGGCAAGGCATCAGCTGTGCCATGCACGAGGCCTGAGCCGATTGAACCGGCAGTTGGACTACAAGGGATAAGGATATCTACGTCATGAGTGCGCCGACCAACATTTATTTCCAAAATCGAATGTTGCATTTTTCAGAAGTTATGAGTGCACCAACCACCATTGATTTTCAACAGCAGATGCTGCGCTACGCTGAAGATCTGCAAGAACTTCTTTCGCAGCAAAGTGCATTGCACCAGCGCAATCAAATCATGATCAACGCTTTGGGTCGCGGCGGGCAAGACGATGACTTGATGCTTGATGCGTTGACGCGCTGTATCGACATCCATTTGGTGACCGACCTCAGGGGTGCCATCGTTGCAACCAGTTCGGCCGCTCATCGCGAGTTGGGCTTTGAAGGCACTTCTTCCTTGATGGGAAAGGTAATCTTTGATTTATTGTCGCAACAGAATCGGCCACTTATTGCCAAGATGTTGCAGCAATGGTCCACTGACCGCGAAGATGCGGCAATTGCACATTGCACACTGCCATTCTTTGGGCCTTTAAAGCGCGATGAAGCTCGGATTTATGACGCGCTGTTGATGCCCGTGCGCAAGCGCGATCGTACAGAAATCTACTGGCTTCTGATCCCTTCTCCAACGCTGGAAGGTGTCGCTTCCAATGTGTGGAATCTTCGGATTCCGGCCATGGCAGAGGTCTTTGAAGGTTTGATGATTACAAATGAAGCGGCTGAAATTCAATATGTGAATGACGGATTTACGCAAATCACTGGCTATGCCGAGTCGGAAGTTCTTGGAAAAAACCCTCGATTGATCAACTCCGGTCTACAAGAACCGACCTTCTACCGCGCCATGTGGAACAAGTTGCGGCTCAGTGGAAGTTGGAGCGGCGAAATGTTTAATCGACGCAAGAACGGGCAGATATTTTTTGAATGGTTGACCATCAAGGCTATCAAGAACATCCACACGCAGACTCTTTCATACATGGCTGTTTTTGCAGACAAGTCGCCCAGCGCGAACGATCACAAGCAGCTTGCTCAAATGGCATTTCACGATGCATTGACGGGCTTGCCCAACCGAAGACTCCTTGATAGAACGTTGAAGCAGGCGATCGAGCATGCCAAAACCCATTCTGCCGAACTTGGCCTGTTGATTGTGGACCTGAACCATTTCAAGCGTCTCAATGGCAAGGTAGCAGGCGAAGCAGTCGATGAGATCCTGCAGACCATCAGTGGCAAGCTGCAACTCGCTGTGCGAGGTGGTGACATGGTGGCGCGAATTGGTGATGACGAGTTTGCCATTTTGCTGCCCACTCTGGCCAGCTCCGAAATTATCGAGAACATTGCCAACCAGATTTTGCAGTTGCTGGACACGCCGTTGCATGTGGGTGGCCATGCGTTCGAGATTCAGGCCAGCGTTGGGTGCGCGCGTTTCCCTCAGGATGGCGAGGCCGCCGCCGACCTTTTCTATTGCGCTGATGCGGCCACCTACGCCGCAAGGCAATTCAATTTGCGCTTTTGCTTTTTTGAAAACGATGCGCGCACTGAATGCATTGAAACCAGCTACGACCAGATTGGACCGAGTTAAGCCCATGAATGCACAGAAACCAACGGGCGAGATGCTTCTGCAAGACCAGTTATTTCGTTATGCAACGGATCTTCAGGAACTGATTGAGCAACACAGCAAACTTCAGCAACGGCATCAGTCAGCATTACAGTCACTTGGGCGCACCAGTTTGAGCCGCGACTTGTGGATGCTTCAGCTGCTTGAGGGTGAGACGCCTTATTTGATCACCGATGCTGCGGGCAACATTACCCAGGTGAGCGCCAATACAGAGCCACTTCTTGGCGAGTCCGGAATGCACTGGTCCGGGTTACCCATTTTGAATTTGGCACCGAACAAGCAGCGTGCGAGTTTGTCCACATTGCTCGAGCAGTTGCGAGCTACGACACACAATGCAGCCATCGAGATGCGTCAAATCAATTTTTTTGATGGTCGCGATTTTGACAGCGTGACCTGCTTTGACGTCTTGATTGTGCCGTTGAAGACCTATGCGCAAATGGAGTATTTTTGGCTCCTGAGGCCGACCAACTCCGGCAATGTTGACGATGTGTCGAGATTAAGAAGTTTCCAACTGTTTCATCACAGCAGCAAAGGCATGCTGATGACTGATGCACAGGATCGCATCTGCGATGTCAACACTGCGTTGAGCAAAATCACCGGATTTGAGTCCGATGAGATGATTGGAAATACGCCAAGATTGTTCAGCTCGGGCCGCCACGACATCGCGTTTTATAAAGCCTTTTGGGGTGGTTTGATTGATGAAGGCAGCTGGTCAGGTGAGTTTTTTAATCGTCGAAAGAATGGTCAGATCTATCCTGAATGGATAACCGTCAAGGTGGTAAAAAATGCACTTGGAACGACTCTCGCCTACCTCGCCTTGCTGACTGACAGCTCGCATCACAACGACACAGAAGAGCTTGCACACCTGGCCAACCACGATGCATTGACCGGCCTGCCCAACCGTCGGTTGCTGGAAGACCGAATGACCCAGTCGCTCAAGCTGGCGCACCGTAACGGTACTGCCATGAGCCTAATCTACATTGACCTGGACCGATTCAAACCTGTCAACGACACCTTAGGGCATGCGGTGGGCGACAGCGTGTTGCAAGAGGTTGCCAGGCGACTCTCAACGTCGGTGCGACAGGGCGATACGGCGGCGCGCGTGGGTGGCGATGAGTTTGTAATTTTGTTGCAAAGCGCAGGAAAGACGCAGGACATTCAAGAAATAGTTGTTGATGTTCTAACTGCGTTGACTGTGCCCATCGTCGTGGGCGACAACCAACTGGTGATAGGGGCAAGTATCGGTTGTGCGCGTTATCCAAAAGATGCGACTGATACCGCTACGCTGCTCCAATACGCCGATGAGGCGATGTACGCAGCGAAGAGCTGCGGGGGCAATCACTTCTGTTTTCACGATGCCGATGGGAACCACAGCGCATTGGCCAATTTGGGTCTGACACTTTGGCACGCCGTGGTGCATCAGGAACTGCACTTGGTTTACCAGCCGCAGGTAACTCATGATGGATATTTGCGTGGTTGTGAAGCACTGCTGCGCTGGACACACCCGGTACTCGGCAACGTGCCGCCTGCGACCTTCATTCCGGTTGCCGAGACCAACGGTGCCATTCTTCCGATTGGTGACTGGGTTCTGGAAACAGCATGCCGACAACTCCAGCAGTGGCGTCAAGCAGGTTTGCACCGCATCACCATGTCGGTGAATGTGTCTGCTCGCCAGTTGTCCAACCCCGATTTTGTCCGGCGTGTCGAAGAAATTTTGTCGCAAACGGATACCGACCCGCAAGACCTGGAACTTGAAATCACCGAGTCCGAGGCACTGGGTGCCGAAAGCGATGGCCACCACTACCTGCTGCCCTTGCAGGCATTGGGCATCAAGCTTGCGATTGATGACTTTGGCACCGGATTTTCCAGCTTGTCCAGGTTACAGTTTTTGCCAGTGAGTTGCCTGAAAATTGATCAAAGCTTTGTTCGCGACTTGCCCACTTGTGAAAAGGCACAAGCCATCAGCCAGTGTTTCATCAACATGGCACTGGCGCTGGGTATGGATGTGATTGCGGAAGGGGTTGAAACCCCAGAGCAGCATCAAACCCTCATTGACCAAGGTTGCCCGTTGATACAGGGCTATTTAACCGGGCGACCCATGACTCCAGACGCATTGCTGGCATGTTATGGCCGCACACTCTGATGGCGCTTGCCGCTGAATATTTCCCCAAGTAGGACACAACATCATGCCAGCCATTGTCTCCAAGTACCGCCGAATCCTCATTTTTCTTTGGTTCACCGCATTGTTGTTGACAGGGCTGTCCTGGTGGCATGTTGCCCGGTTGATAAGCGAAAGTCACACCAGAGAAATCAGCAATGCACAACGTGACCTGTCCAACCTGACGCGAGTCAGCCAGGAACACGCCAACCGGACTTTCCGCGCGGTCGATCAGGTCATACGGTTTATCCAGTCACGGTACCTTGAAATCGGTAACAAAATTGATCTGACCGAACTTACTCGAAAGGGTGTGATTGATGCCGAACTTTTTCCGCAAGTCGGCATCATCGACGCCAATGGCATGTACATACTGGCCAATCTGCCCATTCCAACGCCGATGGATTTGTCCGACCGCGAGCACTTCAAAGTCCATGTGGCAGCCGATACCGGTGAACTATTTGTCTCCAAACCGGTGTTAGGGCGTGCCAGCGGCAAGTGGTCTATCCAGCTCACACGCCGCATTACCCGTGCCAATGGGGAATTTGCCGGTGTGGTGGTGGTGTCGATCGCGGTGGACTACTTCACACGCTTTTATGGCGAGCTGCAGTTGGGCAGCCGGGGAATGGCGGCCTTGTATGGACTTGATGGAGTAGCGCGTGTGCGCAGGGTCGGTGATAACGATGAGTTTGGAACGATCCCCTCGGATTCCTATGCGCTGGCGGCTATTAACCGTGGCGAAACGATGGGAAGTTTCACCAATCGTTCGCTCGTCGATGGGATCGAGCGCTTGTATTCCTACCGAAAAATCCCGGGCTACAACCTGTTCGTAATCGACGCTCAGGACATCAAATACGTGCTTGCCAGCCATCAACGAAGCAAGGAGGCACTGTTACTTCAGGCTTCCATGGTGAGCTTGCTCATCGTCGCGTTGGCTGCCGCGCTCACCCGCTACCTGATCCAGTTGCGCCGTGCCATGTACAACCGCCAAAGGGCGCAAAAGCAGATTGAAGAACGCAATGAGCAACTCAATGCCATTTTTGAATTGAGCCCAGATGCCTTTGTGTCGTTTGACAGCGAGAAACGGGTGACTTACATCAACCCGGCGTTTCGTTCGATGACCGGCCAGGGCACTGACGTGCTGCACGGTTGCAATGAGCTGGAAATCTCTGAATGGCTGATAGAACGTTGCGCACCCAACCTGGCCTTTTCCGGTATCGCCGCGCTACACGCAAAAGTCACGCAGGGAACATTGGACCATCGCGAAGTGTTTGAACTTGAAAAACCAGTCAAACGGGTGTTGGAAGTGGGGTTGCGTGTCAGTTCCTCACGGGCGGTGTCGCAGATCTTGTATCTGCGCGACATCACACGCGAAAACGAAGTTGAACACCTGAAAAGCGAATTCTTGGCCACTGCTGCCCATGAGTTGCGTACCCCCATGGCGAGCATTCTGGGCTACTCTGAAGTTTTGCTGCATGCAGAGTTTGACGAACCCACCCGCCATGAGATGCTCGACACCATCTACAGCCAGTCCACGCTGATGGCCAACATCCTCAACGAACTGCTTGACCTGGCGCGCATCGAAGCACGGCGCAGCAAGGACTTCCGCTACACCTTGGTGCACATGCAGGAGCTGTTGACCGAGGTGATCAAGGGACTGCCACTGCCGGCACAGCGCACCGCGCCCGAGTTGGACTTGCCTGCACAACCGCTGTACCTTATGGCCGATTCAGGCAAGCTGCGCCAAGCGCTCATCAACGTGCTTTCTAACGCCTACAAGTATTCGCCCAAGGGTGGAACAGTGCTTATCCGTGCCTGGGTCAATGAACAATCAGACCAGACTTGCATGGTGTGCATTGAGATCACCGATCATGGCATTGGTCTGACACCAGAACAACTTCAGCGGGTATTCGAGCGCTTTTACCGTGCAGACACTTCCGGTAAGGTTTTGGGTACAGGTCTTGGGATGAGCATCGTCAAAGAAATCATTGATCTGCACCACGGCGAGATTCACCTGGAAAGCACGCCCGGCAAAGGCACCTGCGTGCAGATTTGCCTGCCGGCCTATACCACGCTGCGTAACGACAACAGCGTGAATGTCCCGTTGGAAAGCATTCAAGACACCCGACCCGGTGACTTTAGTTGAGCCTGCGTTAAAGGGCCATGAAGTGGAGCGACTGAACCGACATTTTGACAGCCTGACGCTGGCCAGCAAACTGCGCAGGGGGTTGTCTGTGCTGTTGGGTATTGCGTTGTTGCTTGGCCTGAACGCTTATTACAGTGGCCGTCAGCATGCCGAAATGATGCAGCACATGCATGATATGGAGGTAAAAGCCATATCGGAAATCAAAGAAGCCCACATTGGCATCACGGGTGTGGGACGCTATTTGTTGCAAATATTGTTAACCCAGAACCCCTCGGAGCGGCAGAACATACTGCGCAAGCTGCACAACTCACGCCAGCAGCTGCTGTTCAGCCTGGAGCAAACCAAACCCTACTTTGCTGAGCCGGACAATGCGCGGCTCCATGGCGCGCTGCGCGATGCGGTGACGCGCTATCTGCATGATGTGGACGAAGTGCTTGTCAGCATCAACGCCGACCAAAGTTTCCCGATTGATAGTGCGGCAGCTTGGTTGTACAAAAAGGACAGTTCTGCCGTCTATGACGAAAGTGACCGGCTGATTGATCACTTAGTTCAGAACAAAGAAGACGAGGTGCAACAATTTTGGAAAGAAGCACAGTCATTTTCAAAAGAGTCAGAGCACCTGAGCGTGGCACTGCTGCTCACCGCTTTGCTGTTTGGCTCGGCTACCGGTGTGCTCACGGCGGCTTCGGTTCGACGCCCCATCGATCATTTGCGTACCTATATCGAAGGGCTGGCCAAGGGCAAGTTGGACGCCCCGGTGCCGCACCTGGATTTTGACAATGAAGTTGGTGACATGGCCCGATCCATCACCGTGCTGCAGCAGGCTGCACGTGAAGTGACCATCCAGCATTGGGTCAAGGCAACAGTCGCAGAGGTGCTTAAGCGCGTCCTCAAGGTCGAGTCGCAGCACGAATTTGCTGCGGCCTTGTTGGCGCAAATCACCCCACTGACGGGTGCACAAACCAGCCTGCTTTATGTATGGAATCAAGCGCAGCAACACTATGTTTATTGTGGCGGCACGGGTTTGGAAGCACCTGAAAGTCTGCCCGAAAGCTTTGCCCTCGGGCAAGGCTTGGTTGGTATGTGCGCCAAGCAGGCGAGCCCGATGCGCTTGAGTGATGTGGGGCAAACGCACCTGCGTATGAGTTCCGGTCTTGTCAATGCGCAGCCGCGCAGTGTGCTGCTTGTGCCGGTACTCAGCGTTGGCGACGGCAAGGTGTTGGCGGTGCTGGAACTGTGCAGCATGGGTGCATTCGAGCCGCGCCACCAGGCGTTGCTGGATGAACTTCTCCCGCTGGTGTCGCTGAATCTTGAGAGGCTCGAGCGCAGCCGTTTGGCGCGCGAGTTGCTTGAAGAAACCCAGGCGCAAACGCATCGCTTACAGCTTTCTGAAGATGATCTGCTCAACCAGGCTGAAGAATTGCACCAGCAGTTTGAAATTGCGCAAAAGTCTCGGGCTTTAGCTGAGGAGGCCACGCGCGCAAAGAGCAATTTTTTGGCCAACATGAGCCACGAAATCCGCACCCCATTGAACGCGGTAATAGGTCTGGCTCACCTCGCACTCAAGACCTCGTTAAGCGACCAGCAGCGTGATTACATTCAAAAAATTCACTCTGAGGGCAAAGCCCTGCTGGACATCATCAACGATGTGCTTGATTACTCCAAAATTGAGGCGGAAAAGTTGACGCTGGAATCCGTGCCGTTTTGCCTGGACCATGTCCTTGACAGCGTTTGTACGCTGGTAGCACAGCCGGCGCAGGCCAAGGGCCTGCAGGTTCTGATCAATGTACAGCCCTCGGTGCCAAACGAGCTGGTGGGCGACTCCCTGCGCTTGAAGCAGGTGTTGACCAACCTGATCAGCAACGCCGTCAAATTTACCGAACATGGCAAGGTCACCGTCACGGTGGCGTTGTCGCAGCGGCAGGCTGTGTTGTCTGGCCGTTCTCCGGTGGGTGACCGCGTGCAGCTGAGCGTGGCGGTGCAAGACACCGGCATCGGCATGACCGCGCAACAAATCGGCGCGCTGTTTACCTCGTTTAACCAGGCCGACAGTTCCACCACGCGTCGTTACGGCGGCACAGGGTTGGGACTGGCCATCACCCATCGGCTGGTGACCATGATGGATGGTCACGTCAGCGTGGAGTCGACGTTGGGTGAGGGCAGCACCTTTACGGCGACGGTTTGGCTGGAACAAGGCTCTCAACAAAGCCTTCACGGGCTCGCCGATGGCGGGGTGGTGCAGGGCACTGTACAGCATCAAGGTCCTTTGCATGAAGTGAGTCTTCCTGCACTTGACGGCCTGTCTGTGCTGCTGGTTGAGGATAACGCGATCAACCAACAAATTGCCCGAGAGCTGTTGGAGTCCGCTGGCGCGCGTGTGACGCTGGCCGACAACGGTCAACGGGCACTTGAGCTGCTGCACCAAGCGTCTGAGCCATTGCCTTATCACCTGGTGCTGATGGATTTGCAAATGCCAGTGATGGACGGCCACCAGACCACGGTCACGTTGCGTCAATCCGAACGATTCAAGAACCTGCCCATCATTGCACTGACGGCCCACGCCAGTGCCGATGAAATTGCGCGCTGCCTGGCCGATGGCATGAATGCCCACCTGTCCAAGCCGATTGACCCGGATGCGTTGTTTGCCTGCGTGGCGCAGTGGGGAAAGAACGGCATTGTTCGCGAACCTTCGTCCAACCAGCAACCCCTGATCATGGACGCCGCGGCATCGAGATCTCAAGACCGTGTTGCGCAGGGCAATTCAAAGGCGCAACCGCACATTTTTGCAGACCAACTGTCCATTCCTGGCATTGACCTGGCTCTGGGTCTGCGCCTGTGCGCAGGCAACCAAACGCTGTACATCGACTTGCTCGGTCAATTTCTTGGCAGCATCCGCGACCTGCCCGGTTTGTTGAACGCAGCACTTGCCGGTGGGCACTGGAATCAGGCAGCGCGACTGGTGCACAACCTCAAGGGCATGGCGGGCAACATTGGTGCGACCTCCTGCAGCGCCATGAGTGCGGAGCTTGAAAAGACGTTGGGCGAGGTCCTGGCCGAGCGTGCCACCTGGCCTGATACTTCCTTGGATATGCTATCTTTATGGAAGCATTTAGATCAATTAAAACAAGGGATAGAGCTTGTTTTGTTATCGAAAGAAGTGGCAATTCCGACTTCTGGGCGTGCATCCCCCGACGAGCTGAGATTGGCCTGCAATGAATTGGCCGACCTGCTGAGAACCGACAATGTCGAGGCCGTGCAGTGGCTTCGCGATAAGGCTGCCATGTTACAAACTGCCGTGGGAGATTCTTTTGCAGAACTCGAACACCAGATCGTAAATTTTGATTTCGGCGAGGCACTTGGTACCTTGCAGATGGCAGTTGCAGCTGCCGACAACCATTTGAACCTGAAAGAACGTGATGGACATATTTAACCCGGTTAAACCCAGCGTCCTGATCGTTGACGATTCACCAGCCAACCTGACTCTCTTGGGCGGCCTGTTGCACAAGTCCTATACCGTGCGGGCTGTCAATCATGGAAGCAAAGCGCTTAAAGCCGCCAGTGAAGAACAACCGGATTTGATCTTGCTGGACATTGTGATGCCGGATGTAAGCGGCTACGAGGTGTGCCGTCAACTCAAGGCAGACAGTCACACCAAGCACATCCCGATCATTTTTCTAACCAGCAAGACCGAGACGGAAAGTCAAGAAATTGGCATGGCACTTGGCGCAGTGGATTACATCACCCGTCCAATTAACCCTGAGATCTTGCTCTCGCGTGTCAAAGCGCATTTTCGTGATGCATCGTATGCCCGCACCATGCGGGTAAACAATGAATACCTGGAGTTTGAAGTAGCCAAGCGTGGCCGTGAAAACGCCGCATTACAGCAGGTCACGATTTTGGCGCTGGCCTCCCTTGCAGAGGTGCGCGACCTCGACACAGGGAACCATTTGCGCCGGACACAAAACTACATTCGTGTACTGGCGCGGCACTTATGCAAGCACCCACGGTTCTCGTCCTATCTAAATGAAAGCGTTATCGATTTGATATTCAAGTGCGCACCGCTTCACGACATAGGTAAAGTCGGAATTCCTGACAGAATTTTGCTCAAGCCAGGTCGCTATGAACCCTTTGAGTTCGACATCATGAAAACCCATACCAAGTTGGGATACGAGGCGCTGATGCATGCCCAAGAGGAGGTTGGCGAGTCGATGGGTTTTTTGGAGATCGCAAAGCAAATTGCCTATTCGCACCACGAAAAGTGGGATGGATCGGGCTACCCGCAAGGCTTGGCCGGCGACAACATTCCAATCGCAGCGCGCTTTATGGCCTTGGCCGACGTTTATGACGCATTGATCAGCCGGCGCGTCTACAAGGAAGGCATGAGCCACGAAAAAGCCACACAAATCATCGTCGAAGGGCGTGGAAAACATTTTGACCCTGACATTGTCGATGCCTTTTTGGCCCTTGGCGATGAATTTCAGGACATTGCGCGGCGCTTTGCCGACAGCGACGATGAACTGCAGCAAAAATCCGAGTTCTTGAAAATTGTTGCAGGGGAGAAATCGTCGCCAGTTTGAACGCCGCTGGCTCAGAAATGAGGCGCCTGTGCGGTGTGCATTGGTTTTTGGCACCCGGTTGTTGTGCACAGAGCATCAAATCAGCTGAGCGTCAATTTTCTCTGTAATGCGCCCAATTTCAGCGCGGGCCGCTTCGATGCCGCCGCGCACTTGCTCAACCAGGGTGTTGATGTCTTGTGGTTCGGGCATCTGCGCCTTCAGGGCATGCTCGTGCTTGTCGGCAAAATCGGCCAAATTGCGCGCACCGACGGTGGCCGACAGACCTTTAAGCGTGTGCATGATGCGCATCGCGTCCTGTTGCTCGCCTCGGGCCAGGTGTTGTGCCAGGAGTTCCGGGTAGTTGGCGACGTCTTGCATATAGGTGCGGGCAAAATGGAGGTACAGCGTGGTGTCGCCTCCTGTCCATTTCAGTGCCTGCTGAAAGTCGATCACCCCCATCGGGTTCTCCGGCTCAAACGGAGCCTGCGCTTGCATGGTGTGGTTCAGCCTTGCTGGCTTGTCCGTTGCTGGCAGCTCAGACCACCCGAGCAATCGGCGCAACAGCATCACCAACTGCTCAATATCAAAGGGCTTGGAGACATGTTCGTTCATGCCCGCCGACATGCTTTCAGCCCTGTCTTCGGGCATGGCATTTGCGCTCATGGCAACGATGGGCAGGGACTTCAAGCCCAGGGTTTGCCGAATTTCGCGTGTGGCGGCCCACCCATCCAGTACCGGCATCTGCAAGTCCATGAGCACCACGTCAAACGGTATTTCGGCTGTGGCAACCGCCTCTACACCGAGGCGGCCATTGGCAGCCAAGGACACCAATGCGCCCTCACGGGTTAGCAGCTCTTCAGCCACTTGCTGGTTCAGCAAATTGTCCTCCACCACCAGAATGCGCATGCGCTCCAGGCCGTGCTGCCCGCATGCGACTTTGGAAACGTAGTGATGGCCCTCACTGGTATGGGCAAGGGCTTCAAGCAGCATGCCGGGACTGACGGGTTTGGTCAAAAAGCCACTGAGCAATGCTTGATCTTCTGCGGTGCGGTCAGCCAACAACGCCGTGCCCTGGGCACTGACCATGATCAGGCGTGGCTGAGGTTGCTGGCCAAAATCGATCGCTTTGATGCGCCGTGCCGTGTCCCAGCCATCCATGTCTGGCATTTGCCAGTCCAGCAGCACCACATCAAAAGGTTTTCGACCTGCCGCACACCTTTCATGAAGCAATTGCAGTGCCTGTGCACCACTCAAGACACCGGTTGCCTGCTGGCCACGTGTGTTGAGCATGCCCACCATCAGGTCAAGGCTGGCGCGGTTGTCATCCACTACCAAAACCTCGACTTCATGCGGCAATGCTGGCGTGTCGTCCACGGCGATCACTTCGGGCTGCGCCTGCGTGACCACCTGCATGGGCAGGCAAAAGTAAAACCTGCTTCCCTGTCCGGGCGTGCTGTTGACCTGCAGGTCTCCAGCCATCAAGTGCACCAGCTTTTTACTGATGGCCAGACCCAGACCCGTTCCGCCAAAGCGACGTGTGATGGACGCCTCGGCCTGTGTAAATGCCTCAAAAATGGTTGCTTGTTTGTCATGTGCAATGCCAATGCCGGTGTCATTGACGCCAAACTCTATCCAGGCCACATCGCCCTCGCGCCGCTCCAGTTTGAGCGACACGCGGACCTCACCTTCGCTGGTGAATTTGAGCGCGTTGCTGCACAGGTTGATCAACACCTGCTTGAGGCGCAGCAGGTCACTGCTGACCACCTCAGGCAATTGCGGGTCCATCTCAAACAAAAGTTCAACAGGCTTGCGCCCCAGGTTGGCCGACAAAATCACCGAAAGGTCGCGCATCAGTTGATCGAGCCGCATTGGGCGTATATCAAGCATGAGCATGCCTGATTCGACTTTTGAAAAATCAAGAATCTCGTTGAGCAGTTCCAACAGCGACTTGGCCGCTGTTTCTGATTTCTCGGCGTAATCGATCTGTTGCCGGTTCAGTGGTGTTCCCTTGAGCAAGCTCAGCATCCCCAGCACAGCGTTCATGGGGGTACGAATTTCGTGGCTCATTGCGGCCAGAAACTGGCTCTTGGCCACCGTGGCGGCTTCGGCGGCCAGTCTGGCATTTTCAAGCTCGGTGATGTCCACACGAAATCCAACAATCAGTCCTTCATCGGTGCGACGCTCAACAATGCGCAACACGCGCCCCGTGTCAAGGCGCTGGATCAGGCGGCTGTTGCTTTGGCGATGCACCGCCAGGCGCTCAGCCACCCATTCGTCCACCCGTCCAACTGCATCCAGGTAGTCACCACGCATGGCTCCTGCGCGGATGATGGTTTCAAAAGTGGTGCCAGGCACCATCAGGTCAGACACAGGGGCGTAAATTTGGCGGTATTTGTCATTGCAGTACACCAAGCAGTCTTGCTGGTCATAAATCACAAAGGCTTCATCGATGACATCGAGTGCTGTGTGCAGAAGGCTTTCTGCGCGTTGGGTCCCCTTGTCACGGCGCAGGCGTTCCGTGATGTCGCGCACTGTGCAATAAACCCGTTTTCGCCCTTCTTTGCTGCTGCCTTTTGCACTGATCTCGACGTCGATGATCTGGCCCTGCGTCGTCTTGAATTGACTCCGGTTGTGCATGCTCGACTGCTCTGTGGTGAGCGTTTCTAAATTTTTTTGAATCACTGTCGATTCATATTTCACATCACAGTCCTGAATTCGAAACCGGCCGAACGCGCAGCCGTCAAGCCCGAGCAAGTTCAGAAAAGCACCGTTTGCTTCCAGCAACAGGCCGGTTTCATCCACGATAAAAATTCCATCTGTGACGGTCTCAAAGATGGTTTCCAGGCGTCTTCGTTCAAGCTTGAGCTCGCGGGTACGCTCATCCACCTGTGCAGTGGTCGCTGTGTAAAGTCGCCCCTGCGCTCGAAGGTTCAGCGCCAGCAGCAGCCCCAGTGAGGTTCCACCAATCAATATCAGCCAAGCAACGGTGTATTTCACAGTGTCCTGAAACCCAACTTCAGAACGAACATGCAAGGACCACTGCCGCCCCATGAGTTTCACCTGGCTTTGAGCCATGTAGAAATGGCTTTCGGCCCCAGGTTCAAAAGAGGCTTCGTCGGCTTCGTCATGGTCCGAGTTGTAGGCCAAGTGGTTGTTGCCATCGGTGGTGTCGTAAATCTGCAAATCAACCAGGTTGGCATACGACTTTTGCACGCCGTGAAGCAGCTCAGACACCACCACCGGTGCAACCAGGACACCGTGCAATTTGTTGCGGCGTTCGGACACATTTGCAGGTGCCTCGCCCGCGTTGTAGACCGGAACCATCAAGAGAACAGCCGGCTCGGCCGGGCTGCTTTGGGCGAGCGTGGTAATGGCACTCATGGTTGGCAACCCGCTGTCCATGGCCTGTAACACAGCATTTCGGCGCACCGGTTCCGAGCCGTAGTCCAGTCCAAGTGCAGCGGCATTGCTGGCCATGGGTTCGATGTATTTGACGATGTACAGGTCGTCATGGTGGGTGTGTTCGAGCTGGCGCAGCGAAAAGTCTTGGACTCCGTCGGCCTGAACAGCACGGGTAAATTGATCAAGGTCGGTGCGCAAGACCCGCTGGTTGAAGCTAAAGCCATGGACACCAGAAAACTCCCTGGCCATGTCGCGAGATGCCACATAGGTCCGGAATTGTGAACGTGTGAGTGCAGTGATTGCAAAAGCGCCTTTGGCACCGTTCAAGCCGGAAATGATGTTTTGCAGCCGTTCTTCTACATCGCCAGCCAGACGTTCTGCAATGCGCTGGACTTGCTCCTGCGCCTCACGTTCGACGGTGCGTTTCTCCCAAAGAGAGCCCGCAACGGAGAGCCCCAAAAATAACAAAAAAGCCATCGCAGGCTTGAAAAGTTCAAATTTTTTGGTCAGATCCGGGTGAATGCTCATGATGGGGGCCAGGGGCGATTTCAGGGCGCTTTCACGAGCTGTTGAATGACCTCACGTGAACTGTCGCTCAATCTTTGAAACTGAAACCCAACACGAAAACCTTTGCCGCTGACAAGGACGCTTTGAATGGCCAAGGCCGACGACACAAAATGGTGAGTGATGCCTGCGCTGAAGATGTCGCACGACACAGAACAGCTTGTGCCCACTCGAATGGGATCGTCAAAAATGGCGCTAAATCCATGCAACGAAAGATCCAGGACGCGGCCTGACCAGCTAAATTTGTCATGGGCAACTTTGGCACGGCCGCTAAACAGTTTTCTTGGCACTGCTCTGGATTCTTTGAGCAATGGCGCTGGTTTTTTGGGTTTTTCAGCTTCACTTGGCGGCGCGGTTTGAGCAGGCGCTGGTGTGTCAACAGGGGTTGACTCGTTGTGGGACTGCGTGTTGTCCGCTTGGGGGTGCGCTGCCTGGTCGGGCGTAACGGCCTCAACGGCCGAGACGTCGTTGGTCACTTCAATGGTTTCCATAAGTTAGGGAAGGGTAGATACAGCTGGTGGCAGCATGAAACGCCGCCTCAAGGGAAAACTTCTAAAAATGCCTTGCATCACGCCCAAAGTGTTTCCAGCGCCTGCACCGCAGCGGCATAGTCGGTACTGGCCCGGCTGCTGGGCGCGTACCAACGCACCGGCTTGCCAGCGGCAAATGCTTCGGCCACCTTGATGTCGGTGCGAATGCCGGGCAACACACGCGCCGCGCCAAACTGGTGCGACAGGCTGGCGCTGACCTCACGGTGCTGACCTATGCGCAGGTCGACCATCACCGGCAAAAAGCCCAACACTTTGAGGTGCTCGTTCAGGCCTTTACTGGCAACCTTGAACAGCACCCGGGCGAGTTGGCGTACGCCTTCGCCCGACAAAAAATGAGGCACAAAGGGCACCAGCACCCGGTCGGCTGCGCAAAGGGCGTTCATCAGCAAGCCGTCCAGCGAAGGCGGGGTGTCCAGCACGATGGTGTCATACGCTTCGTGAAGTCCCTCGGCGCACAACGCATCACGCAGCATGGTTTCACGGTCGGTGGCCATGCCGTGTTCAAACAGCGGGTCAGCCGCAATCAGGTCCAGATCAGGCCAAGCGGTGTGTGTCAGCGCAGGGCGCAGGTCATGCCGTCCAGCCAGAAATCCGTGCACTGTGGGGGCCTGACGCTCCAGCTTGACGCCCAGCCCCAAGGCGCAATGGCCTTGGCTGTCCAGGTCAATCACCAGCACCCGTTGCCGTCTGGCCGCCAGCTCTGCGGCCACATTGACTGAGGTAGATGATTTGCCCGATCCGCCCTTGCGGTTGCTGATGACCAGTATGCGTGCCATAGGTATTAAAAAAGTTCAATCTTTGGTCGCTCATCTGCAGCTTGCGCAGCGGCGCTGGTTTGGCCGGTGCGGCTTTGGTGTGTGTCGACCTGGCTTTGCATCACGTAGCGGCCAAGCTGGTCGTCCAGGCGCTGTTTCAGCGTGACGACAGGTGCGCGGCCAAAGGGCTTGGCACGGGTCTGGTCAGCCATTTCTTGCAAGTGATTGTTGAGCTCAGCCAGGGCCTGTTCCACATGCTCAACCCGCTGACGGATGACATCCTGAAACTGGATTTGTCCCAACGAATCAGACAGGCCCATCAGGATTTCCTGATGCCCGGTCTTTACCCCGTCGATGATCTGAATCAAGGTTTTGGAGGCATGGGCAAAGCGCTGCTGCATGTCATCAATGCTGGCGATCACGCCGCGCATGGTGCCGGTGGCAGAGCTGCGTTCTTGCACCTCACTGGCATTTTTCAATTCTTCATCAATACCGTCAGTGGCGGACTTGATTTTGGCCGAGATCGCCACTGCTGCTTCGGCCGTGCGGTTGGCCAGCAGCCGTATTTCTGCAGCCAGCACCGCAAAACCTCGTCCGGCGTCTCCCGCACGGGCGGCTTCAACCGCGGCGTTGATGGCCAGAATGTTGGTTTGCTTGGCCACTTGAGAGATTTCGGACACCAGCACCGTGAGGCTTTTGACTTCCTGCAGGCGTCTGATGCGTCCGATGTTGACTTCAACGTCCTGGTCTTGCTTTTCTACAAACATTTGCAGGATCGAACCCAGTTGTTTGTCCACCAGCATTTTTTCTTTGAGTGCGGCTGACAACTCGGCTCCGCTGTCCTCGGAAGCTCGTATACGGTTCAGCTGCTCGTCGGAGACGGCGTGAATCGTATTGAGTGACGTGATCAGTGCCAGCACGCCCTCTTCGGTCCCCTTGATGGCGCCTTCGAGCTGCTGGTTCATCACATCCAGATAGGGGCCGACCTGGCGGATTTCGGTCACCATGTGTTCAATCACCAGGTTGCCTGTTCCCGTCAACCATTCATCGGTTGCAGGTAACTTAAATCCATATCGGATCGCCGCTGTCAGCAGCGACGACATCACAAAAACCAGCACCAGTTCGGCCGCAACATCCCAGGGCATGTCCAAACCGATTGCCGGCATCGCCACCTCATGCATCCAGGGCGCGATCGCCACCAAAATGGTGATGCTGATGGCAATGGACACCAGTCCAACGCGCGATGGGAAGGTTTTTATCTTAAGGGCTAGCATCTGAAAAACTCTGGTGTTAACTCATGGACAGGTTTTTCAGGCCCCAGGCACGACCTGCTTGACCACTTTCACCAGATCGGCACCCGACACCGGCTTGACCAGCCACCCGGTGGCCCCCAGGCGCTTGCCCTCGTCACGCTTGGCGGGGTCGCTCTCGGTGGTCAGTGTCAGGATGGGCGTGAATCTTAAGCCGGGCAGCGCTTTGATATTTTTAATGAGTTCAAGCCCTCCCATGTTGGGCATGTTGATGTCGGTGATGATCAGGTCTGGCTTCAAGCCGCCTTTGAGTTTGATCAATGCCTGGACCCCATCAGAGGCCGTTTCGACTTGAAACCCATTCATTTGAAGGGTCGATCTGACGCTCATGGTCATCGTCATCGAGTCGTCAACAATCAGAATTTTTTTTGCCATGAATTTATTCCTCTAGTTTTTTCAAACAGTAAAAATGGTTTGCAACCAAGCGTGCAGAACCTGATCTTTCGGCCAGGCGCTGATTTGAGCCTTGGAGGCCAACAATACTTGAATGTTAGCCGGATGCAGATGGACACAAGCTGACAAATCTACACGGGCGTTGGCTTTGCCTTGCAGCCATTCCAAAAGCGTTTCAGCGTCTTCAACGCCAACCGTTTCGCCGAACAGTGCGAGCTTTTTCTTGAATTCGATGGCCATCAGAGCATCTCCTTGAGGTTGAGCACCATCAGCACCGAGCCGTCGCCCATCAGGGCCGAGCCGCTGTAGGCTTTTAGCTGGCCCAAGACCCCGCCCAGGGGTTTCAAAATGATGTCGGCTGTGCCGTGGAATTGGTCCACCAGCAGGCCCACGGTTTCTTCACCCAGGCGCACGACCAGCACTGCGAGCTCACCGCTGTCATTGGCAAGTGGTGGTGCGGCCAGTCCAAGCAGACGGTTGAGTGAGAGCAGCGGCACAATGCGCCCGCGCAGCACCGTCGCCTGGCGTTGTTTGATGGTTCGGATGTTGTCGCCGGCAACCCGCACGGTCTCCACCACCGCTTCCATCGGCACGCCAAACATCTGGCCATCAGAGGCGACGGTCATGACATTGGTGACCGCCATCGACAGTGGCAATGACAAGGTTAGCGTGGTGCCCTGGCCCTTGACGCTTTCGAGTTGGATGGTGCCGTTGACCCGCTCGACGGCGGTTCTCACCACGTCCATGCCGACGCCGCGCCCCGACAGGTCAGAGATGACCTCTGCGGTGGAGAAGCCGGCTGCAAAGATCAGGTTGATGGCCTCGGAATCGCTGATTCGGTCAAGCTGGTGCTCGTCGATCAAGCCTTTTTGGTAGGCCTTTTGTTTGATAACCTGCGGGTCAATGCCTTTGCCGTCGTCACTGATGACAATCAACACCCGGTCTGATTCCTGCTTTGCTATTATTTTAAGAGTGCCTTGTGCAGGTTTTCCAAGGGCTAGACGCACATTTGGCATCTCAAGCCCGTGGTCAAGGCTGTTGCGCACAATATGCACAAGCGGGTCGCCCAGCGACTCGATGATGTTTTTGTCTGCCGCGGTTTCCTGGCCTTCCATGACCAGATTGACATCTTTACCCAGGCGGCGTGAGATATCGCGCACCAGGCGGGGAAAGCGTTGCATCACAAACGACACCGGCATCATGCGTACCTGCATGATGGCATCTTGCATTTCCTCCGAGATGCGGTTGATCACCGCGTACTGCGCCTTGATTTCGCGTGAGAGTTCACGCACGCCAAACACGTTCTCGGCGCGGTTGGCAAGGTAAGGGATGGCGTTTTTGGCCACCACCATCTCGCCAATCAGGTTCATCAGCCGGTCGATTTTTTCTTGATCAACCTTGAGGCTCTTGACACTGGCATTGTCCTCAGAGCGCCGTCCAAAGCGCGCCTCTGGCTCAGGCGTGTCTGCGCTGGCCAGCGGTTGTTCTACGGGCAGCGCAGCCACAGGCTCGACTTGGGCGATGCTTTCGGTTTGAACCGGTGGTGCTGCAACTTCATCGTCTGGGAAGGCGGCATCGAGCCACTGTGCAAGCGCCAGGGCTTGCTGTGCTTGCATGGCGGCATGTGCAACCTGGGTGAGCTCCGAAATGTCGTCACTACGCCCGCAGGCCCTCAGGCAGCCGGTAAGCGCCACCAGCACAGCTTTCAGGCGTCCAACTACCAGCACCGGATCATCGGGCAAAGCCAAAATTTGGCGCTGCACTGCCACAACCGTCAGAACGGCTTGCAGGCGGGCGTTGCTGGGTTCAGGCGCTGGCGCAGTTGCTGGGAGGGCTTGAACCAATACAGGCTGTTCAATCGCTACGTTTATGATAGCTTTATGCTCAGCTTCTACGTGGGGTACGGGCCAATTTGGCGTATCAAAATTGCGCAGAGACTCAACCAGTGCGCGCAACTCCGCCACAGACACGCTTGGACTCTCCAGCAACGCAGAAAGCCAGCGCAAAGCGGACGACAACCACAAGCTTGGACTGGACAAGTCCAGCAGCGAACGCACCGCACGTGCCAAGCCGGGGCGGTCATTGCGGCTTAGAAAACCAAGCGCATCGCTGACAAAATCTTCGTACACCGGTCCACCATTGGGGTCGCCCTGGGGTGTGACCAACTGCAGTGGGGCGACTTCGATCACCTCAATCTGATCAGGCACATAGCGAAAGTGTTCCAGCAACTCCGTGCGGCCGGCAGTCACCAGCAGCTCAAAGTCGAGCATGCAGCGGTAGGCATCAAGTTCTATCAGGGGGGGCCATTCGGCACGTGCGGCCATGCCGCCCCAAAGCAAACCGGGGGTCAGCTTGGCCTGGTGCAGCGGGTCTTCACCCTGGAAAAAGCATTCTTCTGCCGGACGGTAGCGCAGCCAATGCAAAGTTTCGCCGCCTTGTATCCGGCTCCAGGCTTGCAGGCGCACCGATTCGGGAACACGAGCCAAGGTAGATGCGGCTACCGAGGGCGCAGCGGCTACATCAACCGTTTGCGCTTGCGCATGGGCTGCGTCGGGTGGCGCAAGCGGCTTGTCTGCCTGTGCAACCGATGCGCTGGTAGTTTGGCCAATCAAGGCGCGCAATCCCACCGCCAGGGCGACCGCGTCTTCGGTTGTGCTTGGATCGACCGGTTTTTGATGTTCGATGTCGTCGCACAGCATGCCCACAAAATCCATGGCATCCAGCAGACGATCTGCCAACCCCTGTGAGTAAGCAACACGATGGTTGCGCACCGCGTCCATCAAGTCTTCACCGGCGTGCAGCACACGGGTCATTTCCGGAAAATCGAACAGCCCGCTGTTGCCCTTGAGGGTGTGCACCAGCCGGAACAGCTGTGCCATCAGTTCAGTGTCGTCAGGCGCGTTTTCAAGCGCCATCAGCATCGCCCCAATGCCTTCAAGCGCTTCGCGCGCTTCGGATAGAAACTGCTCTAGCAGTTCGTTCATGCTTCAAGCTCCCCTAGAAACAATGCGACCGGTTGTAGCAGCTGCTCGGGCTTCATGGGCTTGACCATGTACAGGTTGGCACCGGCAGCATAAGCCCGGGTGCGGTCACCTTCGGCGCACTCGGTAGAGATCATGATAGCCGGAGCTTGGGGCACATCCTGCTTGCGCAGTTCGCGCAAAAAGCCATAGCCGTCGAGCTTGGGCATGTTGATGTCCACCAGGTACAGGTCAAACGGGTTTTCCAGCGCCTTCTCAAGTGCCTCAATGCCGTTGACAGCCTCTTCGGTCTCGTAGCCAGCGCCTTGCAGGATCTGGCGGTGGTACATGCGAACGGTGGCGGCATCGTCAACGATCAGTATGCGTTTCATAACTTATTTACTCCGAAGGCTTTTGGTAAACGATGGCTTCTGGGAACTTGCGCACTCTGTAGAGCGACGAAATGCGGCTCATCGACTCGGAGTGCCCCAAGCAAATGAATCCGCCCGGTTTGAGCGCGTCATAAAAGGTTTCAGCGGCAGTTTTGCGTGACAAGTCGTCAAAATAAATCAACAAATTGCGGCAAAACACCACGTCAAAATTGCGATAAGGCCGCGTGTCGGCAGGCTCCGACAGGTTGACACGGGTGAACTCCACCGCGCCACGCAGGTCATCCGATATTTTGTAAAACTCGCTGACACGACGAAAGTACTTGGACAAGTACTGCTTGGGCAACTGTCCGACAGACCGTTCCGAATACAAACCTCGCTTGGCATGCTCCAAAATGTGGGTATCAATGTCTGAGGCGATGATTTCTACATCAAAGTGGTTGATATCCGCCCACTTTTCCAGAAGGTAAATGGCAATCGAGTAAGGCTCTTCCCCCGATGAGGACGGCAGCACCCAGATCCGGATGGGGCTTTGGTCGCGTTTCTTTTCGGTCAGCAGTGGCAAGATCGAATTCACCAGGCACTTGAACTGGTATTCCTCGCGAAAAAAATAAGTCTCATTGACCGTCATCAGGTTGGTCAGGGTCTGCAACTCTTCGCCAGAGGCCTGAAAGCGCAACATGGTGAAGTAGCTTCTGAACAACGAGTTGTCAGTCGCCTCCATCCGCTCAAGGAGGCGCTTGTCAACAAAGTAGCGTTTGCTGACTTCGAACTGAATGCCGGTTTTCCGGTAAAAGTATTCCCGAAATTTGTGAAAGTCTTCGTCCGAGATGCTAGGGGCGGGCATGGTGCTGCCCCTTAGTCTTCTGAGATGCGTTTGATGGCCAGGTCGGCGGCAAACTGGATGTAGGGCTCCCCGGTAAACCGGGCTTTCAACTGGTGCAATGGCTCCAGAGCATCCTTTTGACCCACCTCTCCGAGCAGGTCAACCGCAGTGGCGCAGACGTTGACATGGGTATCGCGCATGATCACCTCGCACAGCCAGCGTTCCACGTCAGGGTGGCGCAGAGACTCCAGCACATTGACGGCAAAAATCCGAACATCGGCGTCGGTGTCATGCAACAGGTCATGCATGATGGGTGCCACCGCCTCTGGGAGTTGCTTCATGGCCTCGATGGCTTCATTGCGCAGGCTTGTGTCTTCGCTGCGCAGGCACTCCACCAGGCCCGCGACCGCCACCTCATCGCCCAAGTGGGTAAGGGTGGTCAAAATCACCTCGCGCACCGAGGTGTTCTGCTCAGTTGTCAAACGGGCCACCAAGGCTTTCGAGCTGTTGGGGCAGTTGGCCAGGTCGCGTGCAGCCCAGCGGCGTACTTCTGCACTGGGGTCATCCAGGCTGGCCTCCAGATCGACGCATTCGCGCGCCTGCTTGCGGGGCAAGTGCAGTGTGTCGCGGGTGATTTTGCTTTTGATCAGGGCCATGAAAGACTTTCTTGGTTAGCGGTTGGCCCAGGCTTTCACCTGGGTGGCGACTTTTTCCAGCGGCACTACGACTGAAGCGCCGCCTTTTTCAGTGAGTACCGCAGGCATACCAAACACCACTGCAGTCTCTTCAGACTCGGCAATCGTGCGCCCACCGGCGTTCTTGATGGCGGTAAAACCATCAGCTCCGTCGTAACCCATGCCGGTGAGCATCACAGCCACCAGATGTTGTGGCTTGATGCACTCCAGCGCGCTTCGTGCCAGCAGTTCTACCGACGGGTGCCACAAATGCTCTTGCGATTCAGGTTTGGGTAGTACGGTCAGCACGCCGCCACGACGTGTCACCAACATGTCTGCGCCACCTTTGCCGATGTAAACCTTGCCGCGCTCCACCGCCATAGGGCGGTTGGCTTCAACGACTTCGAGTTCACATAATCCGTTCAAACGGGTGGCAAACGGGCCGGTAAAACTGCCCGGCATGTGTTGTGCAACCAGCACCGGCCACGGAAAACTGGCGGGCAATGCGGGCAGGACTGTTTCCAGCGCACGCGGGCCGCCAGTGGATACACCAATCAGCAACACGCCTTCAGTGCCCAGCGCAGGCGCGGCGCTGGCGGTGCGCTGGGCGGACTCACGCTCTTCTTGCATGCGCTGGCGCAAACCTTGTGCTGAGCTTGTTGGCCTGACGGGGGCGGCCTTGCTTTTGCCCAGCTTGGCACGGGCGGCAGCGCGTACCTTGGACAGCAAATCCGGCTTGATCTGGTCCAGCGTGAGCGAAATGGTGCCACCGGGCTTGGCCACATAGTCCACCGCGCCCAAGTTCAGCGCTTCGAACGTGGCCAATGCACCCTTTTCGGTCAGTGACGAGACCATCACTACGGGTACCGGACGCTCAGTCATGATGAGCGACAGGGCGGTGATGCCGTCCATCTCGGGCATGTTGATGTCAAGCGTGACCACATCGGGCCTGAAACTGCGGTTTTCGTCCACAGCCTCTTGTCCATTGCGTGCCTGCCGAATCTCAAAGTCACCCTCAGCCTGAAACAGCTGAGAGAGCTGGCGGCGCATCAGCGCCGAGTCGTCAACAATTAACAGTTTGATCATGACCTACACCACTTGCAGAAATTAATGGGTATGCGACCATTTGTCCGGCTGATGTCGACCATTGCAAAGCGGATTTGACCTGCAAATTACAGCCACTTTCGTAGGGTCGACATCATTGCAAAGGCAAGTCTATACCGTCAAACTTGCCATGCCGGACAATTCTCCATCTCCAAGCAAATGCGCAGGGTCAATCAGTTGCAGCATGCGTTTTTGTTTTTCCAGATTGGCCATGCGTGCCAGCAGCGTGGCCTGTTCAGCTGACAGGCTCGGCGATGGCTCTATGGCGCTGCGTGGCACTTTGAGAACCTCGGCCACCGCATCCACGATAAACCCGGTGCGCACGCCACGAATCAAAAACACCACAATGCGTTGACCATCGTTGCGGGCAATGGTGTCCAGCCCCAACCGGCGGCGCAAGTCCACCACGGGCAACACGCTGCCACGCAGGTTGATGACGCCTTCGACTGAAGCAGGGGCCTTGGGTACGTGGGTCAGCGTCTCTGGCACGCGCACAATTTCCTGCACGCTGTCAATTGGTACGCCAAATTCCTCAGCACCCAAGCGGAAGACGACCACTTGTTCGTCATCGCCCAAGCCGTCGTGTGAGGCAGTGGATTCGGTGGTGGAGTCGGTATTTGCACTCACGGTGGTCAAAGCCTCTTTGATGGCCGAGTGGCGGAACAGGTTGTCGGTGGAGATGATGGACACCAGACGCTGGCCTTTGTCCAGGCGGCAGATGTCGGTGATGTCGGCCATGTCGCCTTCGCGGGCCAACATCGTGGGCATGGCTTCGACATCACGTTTGGCGACGCGAAGCACTTCATTGACGTTGTCCACCACAATGCCGACCGATGCACCGCCAATAGCCACCACCACAATGCGGCTTTGCTCGTTTGCATCTTGTTCGGCCAGGGCAAACATGCGCCGCAAAGCCACCAACGGCAGCAGGCGGTTGCGCAGTGTCATCACACCCAGCACATGGGACTGGGCGTGTGGTACTTGCACAATTTGCTCTGGTATTTGCACAATTTCTTGCACGTCTTCGATGGCAATGGCGTACTCCTGTCCGGCTACGTCAAAACTCACCAGATGAAGCTCGGTATCGCTTGCGTGCAGATCATCGTCGCTGGCCTTCTTGACCTGACCTTGTGCGGCCACATTGCCCTGGCTGCGGCTGATGGCCGCAATTTGGGCAAATTCCTGGGCAATCAGTTTCTCAAAGTTGAGCACCATCACCATGGCGTGTCCGCCAATGTCTTTGATCAGTCCGGTGAGCAGCTCGGTGTTGACGGTGCCACGGATACCTTCCACACCTTCAATTTTGCTGGCTTCGACACCCACCACGCTGGCAACGCGGTCCACCACAAAACCCAAAGGTTGGCCGATGTCAATAACCACGGCGCGCGAGGAATCGTCCGCTGCACGCTCGGCAAAACCAAGCGCCCGACGCAAGGACACAATTGGCAGCACCTTGCCACGCAAATTGGCCAGGCCGTTGAGTGTGGGCGGCGACAGTGGCACACGTACCACATCGGGCACACGGATGATTTCCTGCACCGGTGCCATTTCTACCGCAAACACCTCGTCGCCTGCGACAAAGGTCACATACTGGCGGGTGTCAGTCGTCTGGGCGGCTGCAACGGTGCCATCCGCACCAGTCTCGTCTACAGTTGTTTCACTGTTCATTTGGAGTGCCCCCTAATCAGGCGCTTTGCAGCTCGTCGGCCAGAGAGGAGACCTCTTCGATTGCGCTGGCCAATTCTTCAGCGCCTTGCGACTGCTGTTTGGCTGCGGCGGCCGCTTCGTCAGATGCCTTGGCGGCTTCTTGTGCGGCAGCAGAAATTTGTTCAACACCACGCTTGACCTGCACCACAGCCGCACCGATTTCGGTGGCTGCAGACAAGATTTCGGCAGAGGCTTTTTCCACCTGCACCATGCTGGTTTCGATGCTCACCAAATTGGTAGTGGTGGCCTTGGCTTTTTCTACCTCAGACAAGGCGGTGGCGACAATCTCGTCCAGGTCACGTCCAACCACACCGATCTGGTCTTGCACGGCCTTGACCAGGTCTTTGATGCGGTCGGCGTTTTCAGCCGAGTCTTGTGCCAGGTTACGGATGTCGGTGGCAACCACCACAAAGCCCTTGCCAAACTCGCCAGCGCGGGCGGCTTCAATTGAGCCGTTGACCGCCAGCATGTTGGTCTGAATCGACACAGTCGTGATGGCATCGACAATTTTGTCAATACGGCGTGACACCAGTTCCAGCTCTTTGACCTGTTTGATGCTGACCTTGCTGGATTCAGCGGAACTCAGTACGTTGGTAATCAGCGCATCCACCGAGTTCTTATTGGTGCCCAACAACGACTTGATGGCCACCACTTTGTCGGCACTGACCTGGCCACGCTGGATTGCCAACTGGGCGCCGCGTTCGATTTGTGTGATGGCAGCAGATGACTCCTCGCAACCGGCAGACTGCACATCTGCACCACGGCGGATTTGGTCAATGGCGGTCATGATCTGGGTGCCTGAACGGCTGATTTCCTGAACTGCAGACGACAACTCCTCCGCGGCTGAGGCCACTTCTTCAGCGCTCTTGGCCACGTCGGTCGAGTTTTTCAGGTCTTCAGACAATTCAGACAAATGTTGTGCAGTTTGCTCGCTGGTGGCCAGCGCCTGGGCCTGTTCGGCAACCGTCTTGGCTGCTTCTTCAGAGGCTGCAGATTGTTCTTGCGCGGCAGCGGCAATGTCTTCAGAGCCTTTTAGCGCTTGGCGGGCGGCAGTTTGAGACTGGGTGGCACCAACTGCAATTTCCCCTACACCCTTGACGATTTCAGCGGCATCAGCGGCGATTTGTTCCAGTTGTTTGCTGATGATCTTGCCATTTTCAACTTCGCCTTCGACTGTTTTGGCAGATTCGCCAATACCGTCGGCAATCACCTTGACTTCTTTTTGGATCTGGCCTACCAGGTCCTGAATCTGCTTGGCGCTCTTTTCGGAGGTTTCTGCAAGTGTGCGCACTTCGTCAGCCACCACGGCAAAACCTTTGCCATGTTGACCCGCACGGGCCGCTTCAATGGCGGCGTTCAGGGCCAACAGGTTGGTTTGGTCGGCAATGCGGGCCACGGCTTTGACGATGTCGCCGATATTGGCGGCTTGTTTTTCCAGTTCTGCCACCATGCCCACCGATGCCACCTGACGTTGGGCGGACACGCCCACGTTCACCACGGTGGCGGCCACGTCTGCACTGGTGCTGAGAATCAGGGTTTGGGTTTCTTCACAAAGTTTGCGTGACAAGTCGGCGTTTTGCAGCTGACGGTTGATTGAACCTTCAACCTGTTTGAACGCTGCCAAGGATTCCTGTGCAGCACCAGATGCTTCTTCTGCGCCGGTGGCAATCTGATCAGTCGCGCGTTTGAGCTCTTCTGCTGCCGAGGCCGCTTCGGCGATGCCAGAGGCCATTTGCCCAGTGGCTGCTGCAATGCGTTCGGCAGCCTGCTGTTGCTTGGCCAGGGTGCGGGCGCGCTTGCGCTGCACTTCGGCATCACGGTTGGCGCTGCTGGAGCGGCCACTGGTTTCGGTAGAAGCGGATGCAGTGGTGCTGCCGATGGATTTTTTGATAAGTGCCATGTGAAGTCTCCTGAGGTTTAAATGGCGATTACTTGGGACAATGCAAAGTCAATGGGGAAGGGAAATAGATAAGGCAGGCGTCGGACGCGGCAGCCGTCAAGCCGGCAGGTGCTTTCGAACCATGTCAACTAAAACAGCCGGTTGGAAGGGTTTGAGTAGATAGCCCACTGCGCCCAATTGAAGGCAGGCTTCAATTTCGTCGGAGTCGTCTGAGGAGGACAGCAGCACCACCGGAATGTTCTTGAGCCGCAAATCGGCCTTGAGCTGTTGACACACTGCCACACCGTCCATGATGGGCATCATCAGATCAAGCAGGATCAAATCTGGCAGGTTCATGCGCGCCAGCTTCAATCCATCGGTGCCGTTGTCTGTCGCCAGCACCTTCATGCCCTGGTATTCGAGCGAAATTTTGATGAGTTGCTGGAAAAGCGGGGTGTCATCGATTGACAAAATGGTGACCGTTCTTTCAGGTCGGGCGGTGCTAATGTTCAATGAATAAACCCAATATGCCTAAGCGTTGGCCAAATGGTATGCAATAAAAGTTTTTCTGTCTGTCGGTGAAATCTGTTTATTTGGAGGAATAATCTGAGGAAATATCAGATAAATCTGAGTTATTTGAGATCTGTTGACCCAGATCTGCGTACCCAGCGAACTATCATGAACTGTCCATCGTGCCATCTGGAGTCAGCCTTTCAACTTAGCCTTCATGCGGCTCCCTTCGGAGTCAGTCAACCATGATCCAGTTGATGATTTGTGACGATCACGAGCTGATTCGAACAGCTGTTACCCGCCTTCTGGATGGCGATGGAAGGTTCAAGGTACTGGCGCAGGTGTCCAGCCGTGCGGAGTTGTTCAAGGCGCTTGACGCGCAATCGAAAGACATCGATGTCCTGATACTCGACTTGAACCTGGGTACACAAGGTGCGTCGGACAGCATTGGCGATATTGGTGAGTTGTGCAAGCGATACATCGGGTTGCGTATTTTGGTGTTGTCCGGCCACGACGATCCAGAAACTGTTCGGGCGGCGATGACCGCTGGCGCTTTTGGATTTGTCACCAAGGGCAGCCCGTTTGATGTGCTGACACAAGCTGTCAGGCATATACATATGGGTGAACACTACCTGGACCCACGCAAGGTACTGGCTGTGGTGAACTTGGACTCGGCGTTGCATGCACCGGCCTGGGACGCAACGCTTACCCAGCGCGAGCATGAGGTCATGCGCCAGTTGTGCAAGGGGCAGCGCGTGAGTGACATTGCCCGGACATTGAACCTGAGCATCAAAACCATCAGCACCCACAAGGTCCGGCTGATGGACAAGCTCGATGTCACCAGTAACGCCGACTTGATCAAGCTGGGCTTGCGCCACAGCATGGGTTAAGTATTAGGAATTTTGACTTCTATCCCTTGTCGTTGTTGGGTAGATTGCTATCAAAATTAAATTGATTCCAACGTTTTTCTTAAACCAGGTCAGGGTGTGCAACTGACTCTGTGAGCGTTGCAAGCCTCAGGCGCCGTTTTTTCGCGGGTTCAAACTTGCCCTTTTGGTCGTCGGGTTTGCCATACTTTCTGGGCCAAGTGTTGCAATTGTTCTGAATCGATGGGTTTTTCCATGGTGAGAACGCCCTTTGGCAAATCGCCATGTGCGGCAATTTCATTGAGTGGCATGCCGCTGACCACCACGATGGCAAGTTGCCTGAAGCGTGGCATGTCGCACAGCGCACGCACCACCTGAAACCCGGTAATGCCGGGCAGGCGCAGGTCGCAAATCAACAGGTCTGGGGTAACTTTTCCCACCATTACCAGTGCCTCGTAGCCATTGCATGCCGTAAACATGGAGGTGGGGAAAGGCCAACGTGAAATCAGGCTGCGATACAACTTGAGCAAAGCCGTGCTGTCCTCCACCACCAGTACGTTCAAGGATCTTTTTGGGGTTGGCTGGGGTTGAGCCTGACTTCGCGCCAGTGCGGCTTGCTCTACGGAACTGCGTTTGAGTCGCCGATGGCCGCCGCTGGTTTTCCATCCCTGCAGGTGACCCTTTTCAAGCCATAGCTGCACGGTGCGTACTGAGACACCCAGCAGGCGGGCAGCATCGCGGGTGGTGTAGTCGTTTTCGCCCATCGGTAGTTCATTCATTATTTGGTCGCCAAAGATACCTCAGAAACAGAGCTGAAAATGAAACCTGGTTTCAAATTTGTGAAGAGTTTGACCGCATGGTTGGCACTGTTTTAATATCAACGCGGTTTTTTTTTGGTATCTATTTGTGACGAGACTTGATGTTTGCTAAAGAATTTCTAATGCCAGTTCATCGCGAAGTCCAACGCGCGGGCACCACCACGGCACATGGTGGTGGATGTTTTCTGACGCCAGCGCGGGTGTG
>CAIOAQ010000230.1 GCA_903856025.1 uncultured beta proteobacterium | reverse complement strand
TCAGCCGCAGGCAGCGGCGAGATCATCGAAGCCCAAATCCCTGCGCAGTATTACCGCGAATTGCAGTTCAAAGAAGGCGACATGCTGGTGCTCACACCACGTCGGGCTCGGGTGTTCGTGGCTTGATACCATTGGCTCCGTTTTCTTTGATGATTGCAAACGGATGCCCAGTGAACGATTAGACCGACTTGATGCCCTGCGTGGCCTGGCCATGGTGTGGATGACGGTGTTTCATTTTTGCTTTGACCTGACACACTTTGGGTGGATCAAACAGGACTTTTACCGTGACCCCTTCTGGACCTGGCAGCGGGTGGTCATCGTGTGTTTGTTCCTGTTTTGTGCCGGAGCAGGGCAGGCCGTCGCCAGCGCACAGGGGCAGAGTTGGCAGCGCTTCTGGAAGCGATGGATCAAAGTGGCGGGCTGTGCCTTGCTGGTATCCGCCGGTTCCTGGCTGATGTTTCCCGGCAGTTTCATTTACTTTGGCATCCTGCACGGCATGGCGCTGATGTTGATCGTAGTGCGCCTGACGGTGCATTGGGGGCGCTGGCTGTGGCTACTGGGTGCGCTGGCAATTGCTTCAAAGTTCATAGCGGCTTACGCCTTAACGACGTTGGGTAGCGACCAATTTGTTGCATGGATGAACTCCCCGTGGTTGAATTGGCTGGGTTGGATCACACTCAAACCAATCACTGAAGACTACGCCCCCGTGTTCCCTTGGTTGGGTGTGATGTGGTGGGGTTCTGCCGCGGCCAACTGGGCCATGCCCCGCCTGTCACCAGCGTTGACCAAGCCCTTGTTTGCGATTGATCGGAGTCTGGCCATTTTGGGACGCTGGAGCCTGAGTTATTACATGCTGCACCAGCCCGTGCTGATGGGGGCGTTGATGGGCTTGGCCTGGATGACAGGACATGCTTTGTAGGAAAAGAGACTCGAATGGCAGTTAAAGGTATCTCCGCAGGGCTGATTGTTCTTGCCCTTGTACTGACTTCATTTCAGACCGTCGCACAGGACGGCTCGATTCGTCAGCGGATCAAAAACCGCCTGGAGCAACGCCAACAGGGGAAGGCTGACACAGGTGACGATTCGTCGCTCAGCAAGCCAGGTAACCACAGACTCACCCTGGAACATGACGGGCTGACACGCAGATACCTGGTTCATGTGCCTCTGAGCTACCAGCCGGACAAGCCGGCGGCGTTGGTCGTTGCCTTGCATGGCGGAGGTGGCAACATGGATTTTCAGGCCGATGACCACAAGTACGGCTTGATCGGCAAATCCGAGCAAGCCGGGTTTGTGGTGGTATTTCCCAACGGCTACAGCAAGTTTCCAAGCGGCAACCTGGCGACCTGGAACGCGGGTAACTGTTGCGCCGCGGCGCGCGATGCGCAGGTGGATGACACCGGATTCATTCGTGCGATGGTGACGCAACTTGAAGCCAAATTGAACCTTGACCGACAGCGCATTTTTGCCACGGGCATGTCCAATGGCGCGATGATGTCTTACCGCCTGGCTTGTGAGATGGCAGATGTGTTCACCGCCATTGCCACGGTGGCAGGCACGGACAACACACGCCAATGCCAACCCGTGCGGCCAGTCTCGGTGCTGCATATCCATGCCAAAAATGACCCGCGGGTGCCATTTGACGGTGGTGTCGGATCGAATTCAGTCCGTAAAGAAGCCGTGACCGATTACCAGTCGGTGGCGGATACGGTTGCCAAATGGACCAAACTGGACAGTTGCGCGTCAAAACCTCAGCGCACGCTGGACAAGCCCGGTGCGACCTGCGATGTGTATGCACCGTGTCTTGGCGGGGTACAGGTTCAGCTCTGTGTGACAGAGACCGGCGGGCATTCGTGGCCCGGTGGTCAAAAATCCCGTGCGGACGAGCCCCCTTCGCAGGCGATTTCCGCGGTGGATGTGATGTGGGACTTTTTCAGCCGCCAAACACTTCCAGCAAACGGTCCAACCCCCCAGCGTTGATGCGCACCTTGGCCTGTTCGCGCACGGCTGGTTTGGCGTGGTAGGCCACTGACAACCCGGCCACACCCATCATCGGCAAATCGTTCGCACCGTCGCCCATGGCAATGGCCTGGTGGGGTGCGATTCCCAGCTTGGCGCAGGTTTCCAGCAGCATGGTGCGTTTTTCTGCACCATCACAAATGTCGCCCCAGGGTTGATCAACCATATGTCCAGTGAGTGCACCCTCGGCCACTTCCAGCACGTTGGCGCGTGTGAAATCGATACCCAGTCGGTCGCGCACCCGGTCGGTGAAGTAGGTAAATCCGCCTGACACCAGCAAGACTTTCAGACCGGCCTGTTTGCAGGCTGCCACCAACTCGGTCGCGCCGGGGTTCAGTTGCAGGCGCTGCGTGTAGAGCTGGTCCATTTGCGCCTCCGTGACGCCCCTGAGCAAGGCCACACGTTGACGAAGACTTGTCTTGTAATCGCTGATTTCTCCTTGCATGGCCGCCTCGGTGATGGCGGCCACCTCCGTCTTTTTGCCCACCACGTCGGCAATTTCGTCCACACACTCGATGTTGATCAGGGTGGAATCCATGTCAAAGGCGATCAGCTTGAAATCTGAGAGACGCAACGGCGGGTGAATGCCGGCAACTTGCAGGCCGGGGGAGAGTTCGGTGATATTCATAATCGGTATTATTTTTATAGCATACTGCGCTTATTTTATAAGGACCACAGTTCCTTTTTTAACGCATAACTATATGTTCAGGTACAACCTGTCAGACCATGTCGCCAGCCAGTCAGGTTTGTAGGCCACCAATATTGAGGTGAAAAAACCTGTCAGAAAAGCGTCACTCCACGCCATCAACCAATAGGCAGTGGTAGCCAGATCATCACTGATGCCGGGAAGGGTATGTCCGGTGGCTTGCGCCAACAAGCCTGCCACGAACATGCAAACAATGGTTCCCAGAAAAGCGCGCCCCAACACATACACAAACAGGTGCAATCCGATCCAACGGCGTACAACCAAGCCCATACCCAGCGCCAGCGTGGCAGGGACCAGTCCAAGCCATACCGTCAAATCCAGGGCAGTTTCCCAGTCCATTGGCGAGATCAAATACGCCAGGACACCGACGGTACAAAGTACCGGCACCGCCAGCGGCCACCCCAGCATGAGCACCACGAGACATGCGCCAGAGCCCTGCAATTGCAGCGGCATCTTTTGCAAGCTGGGCATTGCCCAAAGCCACGGTATCAGGGTCATCGTGGCCAGCATGGGGGTGAGCCGGACACCTCCGGTAAGCAAACGCCACGGTCGAAATACCAAGGCTGCAACCAGTGTCAATGCGAACAAGGTGAGGTTGGCTGCCATGCCCATCAAAGAAATCGGTCCAGAATTTTGCGGCTTTCCTTGTTGAGGGTGGCGGCATCCCGAATCAGGAACTGAATACCGTGGGTATCGGTCACCAGCAAAATGGTGGGGCCGACCCGGCGAATGTCTTCGTCACCGCGCAGCACAAACGACGTGGTTCCGCGATCAGTCGTCACCTGCCAGGTACAAGGGGTTGAATAGCTGGTGACGCTGTCGATGCTCAAAATGTCTGGCATGAATTCACGGCTTTGAAGTTCCTCACGAATCAGGCTTTGAGCGGGTTCTGGCAACGCTGCCAAGCCATCAATCCAGGCCACCTCGTGGCCATCGGTGTGTACCAGCGAGATGCCAACGTCTGGCGATTGGATCGGAAAAGCGCGAATCGGCACCACGCCTTCGACCACGGTGCCGTCGGCGGTGGTCAGCACCAGCTTGCCAAAGGGGTTGCGTGCCAGATCAAACTGGGTGGAAACCGTTGTAGTAAGGGTGTTCATGCGTCCGCCTTGTCATCGTCCATGTCGGTATCCATGTTGCGTGCCTGGGCCTGGTAGAGGTTGTAGTACGCGCCTTGGGCTGCCATCAGGTTGTCATGTGTGCCCACTTCAACAATCTGGCCACGGTCCATCACCACCAGCCGGTTGGCGCGGTGCAAGGTGGAGAGTCGGTGCGCAATGGCGATGGTGGTGCGGCCTTGCACCAAATTTTCCAGCGCGTTCTGGATTTCTTTTTCGGTCTCGGAGTCCACCGACGAGGTGGCCTCGTCCAGAATCAAAATGCGTGGGTCAATCAGCAGGGCTCGGGCGATGGAGATGCGTTGGCGCTCGCCGCCCGACAGCCCTTGGCCGCGCTCACCCACCATGGAGTCATAACCCTGGGGCAGTCGCAAGATAAATTCATGTGCATGGGCCGCGCGTGCTGCTGCAATTATCTCGGCGTGGGTGGCGTGTGGTTTGCCGTAGGCAATGTTCTCGGCAATCGTGCCAAAAAACAGGAACGGTTCCTGCAGCACCAGGCCGATGTGGCGGCGGTAGTCGGCCACGGGGAACGAGCGCACATCCACGCCGTCGACTTTGATCGACCCTTCAGATACGTCGTAAAACCGGCAGATTAAATTGACCAGTGTGCTTTTGCCCGAGCCACTGTGACCCACCAGTCCAATCATTTCACCGGGTTCAATGGTCAGGCTGATGCCCTTGTTGACTTCCCGGTTGCCATACCGAAAACTCACCTCGTTGAGTTCGATATGGCCTTTGACCTGGTCCAATTTCACCGGTTGGGTGGGCTCTGGCACGCTGGAGACATGGTCCAGAATGTCAAAAATGCGTTTGGCGGCTGATGCGGATTTTTCTGTCACTGACACGATCCGGCTCATGGAATCAAGGCGGCCGTAAAAGCGGCTGATGTAAGAAATGAAGGCCATCAGCACCCCCACCGTGATTTCGGACTTTGACACCAGCCAGATGCCAAACCCCCACACCACCAACAAACCAAGTTCGGTCATCAAGGAAATGCTGGGTGCAAACACCGACCAAATCTTGTTGATCTTGTCGTTCACAGCCAGGTTGTGTTTGTTGGCTACTTTGAAGCGGCCCGATTCGCGGTCTTCCTGGGCAAACGCTTTGACCACCCGTACCCCCGGAATGGTGTCTGCCAGCACGCTGGTGACCTCTGACCAGACACGGTCGATTTTCGCGAACCCGGTTTGCAACTTGAAGCGCACCGATCGGATCATCCACACGATGAAAGGCAGCGGCACCAGCGTGACCAACGCCAGCATCGGGTTGATGGAGACCAGAATCACCGCGGTCATGACCAGCATCAGGATGTCCGAGGCAAAGTCCAGCAGGTGCAGCGACAAAAATACGCAGATGCGGTCGCTTTCGCTGCCAACGCGCGACATCAAATCGCCCGTGCGTTTACCGCCAAAGTACTCCAGCGACATGCGCAGCAAATGGTCATAGGTGGTGGTGCGTAAATCCGCACCAATGCGCTCCGACACCAGTGCCAAAATGTAAGTTTTGGCCCAGGACAAGCCCCATGCCAACAGCGCCGCACCAAACAAGCCGGACAAATAGGTGACCACCAGCATCGGGTCAATGTGTTTGCCGCTTTGGAACGGTATCAACACCTCGTCCATCAAGGGCATGGCCAGGTAAGGCGGCACCAGACTGGCAGCGGTCCCTAACAGCGTCAGGCCAAACCCAGCCAACAGCTGGCCTCGGTAGGGCCTTGCAAATCGCCACAGCCTGAACAAGGTCCAGGTCGATGGTGGCGTGTGAATCACCTTGGTGCAGATGGGACATTCGTCCTGATCGGGTTCCAGCGGCGCTTTGCAGCTTGGGCAGCGGTGTCCTTCTGGTAACTGTGGCGGTTCACCACTGATATGGCTTGCCAGGTGGATCTGAAACTGGTCCACCAGCTTGATGGCGTGCAGGTTATGCGCCAGGGTAAAGCGCCAGACAGCCAAGCGGGACTGCGCGTTGACCAATTCCAGATGTCCCACGCCGGCATGGTCGTGAAGCCGCAGCGCGAGGCCAGGTTGGTAGGCCCATTCGCGCCAACTGCCATCCGGTTCACAACTCAGCAGACGTTGTTCGGTGATCAGCACCAGGCCAGCGACAAAATGAAGTTTGGAGTCAAGGTCAAAGGTCAGCGCAGCAAGAGGCTGCTCGCCAACGCGCAGTCTAGACCGGGCCTCGTTGCGAAATTCAATAGGTATGTCATCGAAAAAGGGGGGTGGTGCGTTAGCAATGGAAGTCATACGGGCCGGATGTGATATGTTCGAACGATATTATTGTTATTTAGGCTTTTGGCGTGTGACTCAGGAATAGATGCACGGAAAATCCTGTGCGAAATCAAGTTTGTCGACCTTTATTAATTTATGACCACCCAGACCATCGAGTTCCTGCGGATCACTCACCTACGCGGCCCCAACATTTGGACCTACCGTCCGGTGATAGAAGTTTGGCTCGATATCGGAGATCTGGAAGATCAACCCTCCAATACCCTGACCGGATTTTATGAGCGTTTGACCGGTATGTTGCCCGGTTTGGCGATACATCGCTGCGGTGTGGGTGAACCAGGAGGTTTTCTTGAGCGCTTGCGCGAAGGTACATGGGCCGGGCACATTCTTGAACACGTGGTGCTTGAGCTGCAAAACATGGCGGGGATGCGCACTGGTTTTGGTAAGACCAGGCAGACTTCGGTCCGCGGTGTTTACAAGATGGCTTTTCGCACCCGGCAAGAGCAGGTGGGCCGAGCAGCCCTTGGGGTGGGCCGCGACCTGGTTCATGCAGCCATTCGTGGCACGCCTTTTGATGTGGCAGCCGCAGTAGCTGAACTTCATGAATTGGTGGACGACCATTGCCTTGGCCCAAGCACGGCGCACATTGTCGAGGCTGCCACCGAGCGCGGCATACCGCACATTCGTTTGAGTGATGGCAATCTGGTTCAGTTTGGCTATGGCAACAAACAAAGACGCATCTGGACTGCAGAAACCGACCAGACCAGCGCCATTGCTGAGGAAATAGCCAGCGACAAAGACCTCACCAAGTCACTTTTACATAGCAGTGGCGTGCCTGTTCCTGAGGGGCAGCTTGTCAACACGGCACAAGAAGCATGGGAAGCGGCACAGGATATTGGCCTGCCGG
>CAIOAQ010000229.1 GCA_903856025.1 uncultured beta proteobacterium | reverse complement strand
CCACCGGGGCGCGGTGGGTGCCGACAAGCTGATGGGTGACGGCGCAGGCATCGTGATTCAGTTGCCTGATGCGCTGTACCGCGAAGAAATGGCCGCCCAGGGCGTTACCCTGCCGCCGCCTGGTGAATACGGCGTGGGCATGATTTTTTTGCCCAAGGAAAGTGCCAGCCGCCAAGCCTGTGAGCAGGAACTGGAACGCGCCGTCAAAGCCGAAGGGCAGGTGTTGCTGGGCTGGCGCGATGTGCCGGTGGACCGCGACATGCCCATGTCGCCCAACGTGCGTAAAAAAGAGCCTATCCTGCGCCAGCTCTTCATTGGCCGTGGCAATGATGTGATCGTGCAGGACGCGCTGGAGCGCAAGCTGTACGTCATCCGCAAAACCGCCAGCGCGCACATCCAGGCGCTCAAGCTCAAGCACAGCAAAGAGTATTACGTGCCCAGCATGTCCAGCCGCACGGTCATTTACAAAGGCCTGCTGCTGGCTGATCAAGTGGGTACCTACTACCTCGACCTGAAAGACCAGCGTTGTGTGTCTGCCTTGGGTCTGGTGCACCAGCGCTTTTCTACCAACACCTTCCCCGAGTGGCCGCTGGCTCACCCCTACCGCTATGTGGCCCACAACGGCGAAATCAACACGGTCAAAGGCAACTACAACTGGATGAAAGCGCGCGAAGGCGTGATGAGTTCGCCGGTGCTGGGCGATGACCTCAAAAAGCTCTACCCGATCAGCTTTGCGCACCAGTCAGACACCGCCACGTTCGACAACTGCCTGGAGCTGCTCACCATGGCGGGCTATCCCATCAGCCAGGCGGTGATGATGATGATTCCCGAGCCGTGGGAACAAAACACCGGCATGGACGAGCGCCGTCGCGCCTTCTATGAGTACCACGCCTCCATGCTGGAGCCGTGGGACGGCCCGGCCAGCATCGTGTTCACCGATGGTCGCCAGATTGGTGCCACGCTGGACCGCAATGGCCTGCGCCCGGCGCGTTACTGCATCACCGACGACGACCTGGTGGTGATGGCCTCCGAGTCCGGCGTGTTGCCGTTCCCTGAGAGCAAGATCGTGCGCAAATGGCGGCTGCAGCCCGGCAAGATGTTCATGATCGACCTGGAACAGGGCCGCATGGTGGACGACGACGAGCTCAAGGCCAGCCTGGCCAATGCCAAACCCTACAAACAATGGATTGAAAACCTGCGCATTCGCCTGGATGACGTGCAAGGCGGTGGCGAGCCAGCCAGTGCGTCTGAATCCGAAGGCACCTTGCTGGACCGTCAGCAGGCGTTTGGGTTCACCCAGGAAGACATCAAATTTTTGCTGGCACCGATGGCCGCCAACGGCGAAGAAGCCATCGGCTCCATGGGCAATGACAGCCCGCTGGCGGTGTTGAGCGACAAGAACAAGCCGTTGTACAACTACTTCAAGCAGTTGTTCGCGCAGGTGACCAACCCGCCGATCGACCCGATCCGCGAAGCCATTGTGATGAGCCTGGTGTCGTTTGTTGGCCCCAAACCCAACCTGCTGGACATCAACCAGGTCAACCCGCCGCTGCGCCTTGAAGTGAGCCAGCCGGTGCTCAATTTTGCCGACATGGCCAAGCTGCGCGACATCGCCCAGCACACCCACGGCAAGTTCCGCAGTTACACGCTGGACATCACTTACCCGCTGGCCTGGGGCCGTGAAGGTGTCGAGGCCAAGCTGGCATCGTTGTGTGCCGAAAGCGTCGATGCGATCAAGAGTGGCCACAACATCCTCATCATCAGCGACCGTGGCGTGAGTGCAACCCAAGTGGCGATTCCTGCGCTGCTGGCGCTCTCGGCCGTGCACCAACACCTGGTGCGCGAAGGCTTGCGCACCACCGCTGGTTTGGTGGTGGAAACCGGCACCGCCCGTGAAGTGCATCACTTCGGCGTGTTGGCCGGTTATGGCGCAGAAGCCATTCACCCCTACCTGGCCATGGAAACGCTGGCCAGCATGTGCCAGGAATTGCCCGGCGACCTGAGTGCCGACAAAGCGATCTACAACTATGTCAAAGCGGTGGGCAAGGGCTTGTCCAAGATCATGTCCAAAATGGGCGTGTCCACCTACATGAGTTACTGCGGTGCGCAGTTGTTCGAAGCCATCGGGCTGAACAGCCAGACGGTCGAAAAATACTTCACCGGCACCCCCACTCGGGTCGAAGGCATGGGCGTGTTTGAGATTGCAGAAGAAGCCATTCGCATGCACAAAGCCGCGTTCGGTGCCGATCCGGTGCTGGCCAATCATTTGGATGCCGGCGGTGAATACGCCTGGCGTGCACGCGGCGAAGAACACATGTGGTCACCGGATGCGATCGCCAAGCTGCAGCACAGCACCCGCGCCAACAACTGGAACACCTACAAGGAATACGCACAGATCATCAACGACCAGAACAAGCGCCACATGACCCTGCGCGGTTTGTTTGAGTTCAAGATCGATCCCTCCAAGGCCATCCCGATTGACGAAGTGGAGTCCGCCAAGGAAATCGTCAAGCGGTTTGCTACCGGTGCCATGTCGCTGGGGTCCATTTCTACCGAAGCCCACGCCACGCTGGCCGTCGCCATGAACCGCATCGGCGGCAAGAGCAACACCGGAGAGGGCGGTGAAGACCCGCTGCGTTACCGCAACGAGCTCAAAGGCATCCCCATCAAGCAAGGCCAGACCATGTCTGACTTGCTCGGCAAGGACTTGTTTGAAGTCGACTACGCGCTGCAGGACGGCGACTCCATGCGCTCGCGCATCAAACAGGTGGCGTCGGGCCGCTTTGGTGTCACCGCGGAATACCTGGGCAGCGCCGATCAAATCCAGATCAAGATGGCCCAAGGTGCCAAACCGGGCGAGGGCGGTCAGCTGCCCGGTGCCAAGGTGTCTGAATACATCGGAAAACTGCGTTATTCCGTGCCCGGTGTGGGCCTGATTTCGCCGCCGCCACACCATGACATCTACTCCATTGAAGACTTGGCGCAGCTGATCCACGACCTGAAAAACGTGGCCCCCAAGGCCAGCATCAGTGTCAAGCTGGTTTCGGAAATCGGCGTGGGCACCATCGCCGCCGGTGTGGCCAAGTGCAAGGCCGACCACGTGGTGATCGCTGGCCACGACGGTGGCACTGGTGCCTCGCCCTGGTCGTCCATCAAACATTGCGGCAGCCCGTGGGAAATTGGTCTGGCTGAAACCCAGCAAACCCTGGTCTTGAACCGCTTGCGCAGTCGCATCCGTGTGCAAACCGACGGTCAGATGAAAACCGGCCGTGACGTGGTGATTGGTGCCTTGCTGGGTGCCGATGAATTCGGCTTTGCCACCGCACCGCTGGTGGTCGAAGGCTGCATCATGATGCGCAAATGCCACCTCAACACCTGTCCGGTGGGTGTGGCCACGCAAGACCCCGAGTTGCGCAAGAAGTTCTCGGGCAAACCCGAGCACGTGGTGAACTACTTCTTCTTCATCGCTGAAGAGGCACGGCAAATCATGGCGCAACTGGGGATCGCCAAGTTTGACGACCTGATTGGCCGAGCCGACCTGCTGGACATGCGTGCGGGACTGAACCACTGGAAAGCTTCCGGGTTGGACTTCAGCCGCCTGTTTGCCCTGCCTAACGTGGGGCCGGAGGTGTCGCGTTTTCACACCGAATCGCAGGACCATGGCTTGCAAAAAGCCCTCGACAACGTGCTGATTGAAAAGAGCCGGGCCGCCATCGACAAGGGTGAGCGTGTGCAGTTCATCGAGGTGGCGCGCAACGTGAATCGTTCGGTCGGAGCCATGCTCTCTGGGGCGGTCACGAAAGTTCACCCGGAAGGTTTGCCTGACGACAGCATCCGCATCCAGCTCGAAGGCACCGGCGGCCAATCGTTCGGTGCGTTTCTGTGTCGCGGTGTCACCCTGTACCTGATTGGTGATGCCAATGACTACACCGGCAAGGGCCTGTCAGGCGGACGGGTGGTGGTGCGTCCCAGCATCGACTTCCGTGGCGAGGCGGTGAAAAACACCATTGTGGGCAACACCGTGATGTTCGGCGCGACCAGCGGCGAGGCCTTCTTCAGCGGTGTGGCGGGCGAGCGCTTTGCCGTGCGCCTGTCAGGCGCAACGGCGGTGGTCGAAGGCACCGGCGACCACGGTTGCGAATACATGACGGGCGGTACTGTGGTGGTGCTGGGGGCCACCGGGCGCAACTTTGCTGCGGGCATGAGTGGCGGCGTGGCTTATGTGTACGACGAAGACGGCAAGTTTGCCAAGCGTTGCAATACGGCCATGGTGTCGCTGGACAAGGTGTTGAGTTCTGCCGATCAAAAAGAGGCGATCAAGGAAAACCTGTGGCACCGTGGCCAAACCGACGAGGCCCAACTGAAAAAACTGCTGGAGGAACACAACCGCTGGACTGGCAGCCGCCGTGCCCGTGAATTGTTGGACAACTGGGAAACCGCGCGCAGCAAGTTTGTCAAAGTATTTCCTAATGAGTACAAGCGTGCCCTTGGCGAGATTCAAGCAAAAAAAGAGGCTCTAGCCCAGGCGGAAAGAGCGCAGATTGCTACAAAAAAAGAAGCTGACAAAAAACTCGCAGCGGCCAAATAGGGCGGCCAAGGCAACCAACAAGGAATTGACATCATGGGAAAAATGACTGGTTTCATGGAATTTGAGCGCATCGAAGAAGGCTACAAGCCGGTTGAAGAACGCTTGAAGAATTACAAGGAATTTGTAATTGGTCTGGACGACAAGGCTGCCAACACGCAGGCCGCGCGTTGCATGGACTGTGGCACGCCGTTTTGCAACAACGGCTGCCCGGTCAACAACATCATTCCGGATTTCAACGATCTGGTCTTCCACAGCGATTGGCAAGCGGCCATTGACGTGCTGCACAGCACCAACAACTTTCCTGAATTCACAGGCCGCATCTGCCCGGCACCTTGCGAGGCGGCGTGCACGCTGAATGTGAACGAGTTGCCCGTAGGCATCAAGAGCATCGAACACGCCATCATTGACCGCGCCTGGGAAAACGGTTGGGTCAAACCCCAACCGGCAAAAGTCAAGACCGGCAAAAAAGTGGCGGTGGTGGGTTCTGGGCCGGCGGGCATGGCTGCCGCCCAGCAATTGGCGCGCGTGGGCCACGATGTGACCCTGTTCGAGAAGAACGACCGCGTGGGCGGCCTGCTGCGTTACGGCATCCCCGACTTCAAGATGGAAAAAAGCCACATTGATCGCCGCGCCGAGCAGCTCAAGTCCGAGGGCGTGACCATTCGCACCAGCGTGCTGGTCGGTGACATGCCCAAAGGCAGCAAGGTCACCAACTGGGCCAAGGAAACCGTGTCGGCCGAGCAGCTCAAGACCGAGTTTGATGCCGTGATCTTGACGGGCGGTTCCGAGCAAAGTCGGGATCTGCCGGTTCCCGGGCGTGACCTGGATGGCATCCACTTCGCCATGGAGTTTTTGCCACAGCAAAACAAGATCAATGCCGGTGACAAGCTCAAAGGCCAGTTGCGTGCGGACGGCAAGCACGTCATTGTGATCGGTGGCGGCGACACCGGCAGCGACTGTGTGGGCACCAGCAACCGCCACGGCGCGGCCAGTGTGACCCAGTTTGAGGTCATGCCCCAACCCCCGGTCGAAGAAAACCGCCCCATGACCTGGCCCTACTGGCCCATGAAGCTGCGCACCAGCTCCAGCCACGACGAGGGTTGTGTGCGTGAATTCGCCATATCCACCAAGGAGTTCGTTGGTGAAAAAGGCAAGGTCAAAAGCTTGAAGACCGTTCACATCGAGTTCAAGGACGGCAAGATGGTGGAAATCCCTGGGACCGAAAAGGAATACAAGGCGGATATGGTGCTGCTGGCCATGGGTTTTGTGAACCCGGTGGCCACCGTGCTGGAGGCTTTTGGTGTAGACAAGGATGCGCGCGGCAACGCCAAAGCCAGCACCGATTTCACCGGCGGTTACGCCACCAATGTGGCCAAGGTGTTTGCTGCTGGTGACATGCGCCGTGGTCAGAGTCTGGTGGTGTGGGCCATTCGTGAAGGCCGCCAGGCTGCGCGTGCGGTAGACGAGTTTTTGATGGGATTTTCCGACCTGCCTCGCTAAATTTCGACGATCGCTTATCATTGAAGGGCCGGGTTTACCCCCGGTCTTTCTTTTTTTATGGCATCAAACTCTTCAAATCCCCTTGTTTCACTGAATCACCTGAGCTTTGGCTATGGCGATCGCTTGATTCTGGACGACGTGTGCCTGACCATCCCGCGTGGCAAGGTCACGGCGCTGATGGGGGCTTCAGGGGGAGGCAAGACCACCATTTTGCGGCTGATTGGTGGGCAGGTGAAAGCGCAACAAGGGCAAATGCTGTTTGATGGGCAAGACATCACGCCCATGAGTCAGCCCGAGTTGTACGCCGTGCGCCGGCGCATGGGCATGCTGTTCCAGTTTGGTGCCTTGTTTGCGGATCTGGATGTGTTCGAAAACGTGGCCTTTCCGTTGCGCGAGCACACCAATCTGCCCGAAGCTCTGATCCGTGACGTGGTGCTGATGAAGCTTAACGCGGTAGGTTTGCGTGGCGCGCGTACCCTCAAGCCCAGTGATTTGAGCGGCGGCATGGCGCGCCGGGTCGCCTTGGCGCGTGCCATTGCGCTGGACCCCGAGCTGGTGATGTACGACGAGCCGTTTGCCGGACTGGACCCGATTTCTCTGGGCACGTCAGCGCGCTTGATCCGTGAACTCAACGATGCCATGGGGCTGACCAGCATTTTTGTCTCGCACGATATTGAGCAAACCTTTGCCATTGCCGATGAGGTCATTATTTTGGCCAATGGCAAGATTGCCTGCCAGGGCACGCCGGACGAAGTGCGGCACAGCACCGATCCGTTGGTGTACCAGTATGTGCATGCGTTGCCAGATGGGCCGGTGCAGTTTCATTACCCTGGGCCGACGGTGGCGCAGGATTTTGGCGCGCAGGTGGCCCCATGAGCTGGTACCGCCCCAAGGATGCCGGTTATGCGGTGCGCAGTTACTTCGATGCGGTCGGTTATGCGGCGCGTTTATTTTTCCGTCTGTGCGCCACGCTGGGTTATGCGTTCAGGCGCAATGTGCTGGTGCGGGACCAGATCCATTTCTTGGGCAACTATTCGCTGGCCATCATCGGCGTCTCGGGCCTGTTTGTGGGCTTTGTGCTTGGCTTGCAGGGTTATTACATTTTGCAGCGTTACGGGTCCTCCGAGGCGCTGGGCCTGATGGTGTCCTTGAGCCTGATGCGCGAACTCGGGCCGGTGGTCACCGCTTTGTTGTTTGCCGGTCGTGCCGGAACGGCGTTGACGGCCGAAATTGGCCTGATGAAAGCCGGTGAGCAGATCAGCGTGATGGAGATGATGGCGGTCAACCCGATTGAGCGGGTGCTTGCGCCGCGTTTCTGGGCCGGTGTGTTCACCATGCCCTTGCTGGCCGCGGTGTTCAGCGCGACGGGCATCATTGGTGGCTGGGTGGTGGGCGTGCTGATGATCGGTGTGGACGGCGGTGCCTTTTGGAGTCAAATTCAGAGCGGTGTGGACGTGTTCAAAGACCTGGGCAACGGGGTGTTCAAGAGTTTTGTATTTGGCATTGCTGTGACGTTCATTGCGCTGCTGCAGGGTTACAACGCGCAGGCGACACCCGAAGGTGTGGCCAAAGCCACCACTCGTACGGTGGTGATGGCTTCGTTGACCGTGCTGGCGCTGGACTTTGTTCTGACCGCCATGATGTTTACTATTTGAAATATTGCGGGGCAGACCAAAGCGGCACGAAGTGCGCGTGCGCTGTCCCCAACAAGCTAGAAGGAAGTTTATGCAGCGTTCAAAAAATGATATTTGGGTGGGCCTGTTTGTGCTGATCGGTGCCGTTGCATTGTTGTTCATGGCGTTGCAGTCGGCCAATTTGCTGAGTTTGAATTTTCAGAAAACCTATGCGGTGGCTGCCAAGTTTGACAACATTGGTGGGCTCAAGCCCAAAGCTGCGGTCAAAAGCGCGGGTGTGGTGGTCGGGCGGGTGGACCACATCAGCTTTGACGACAAAACCTTTCAGGCGCGGGTCACCCTGGCACTTGAGAGCCAATACCATTTCCCCAAGGACAGCTCCTTGAAGATTTTGACCAGCGGGCTGCTCGGTGACCAATACCTGGGCATTGAAGCCGGGGCCGATGACAAAAACCTGGCCGCGGGTGATGTGATCTCCAGCACCCAGTCGGCGGTGGTTCTTGAAAACCTGATCAGTCAATTTTTATACAGCAAGGCCTCGGACTCGGCGACATCGGGTTCAGACAAATCGGCCCAAGGGAAACCATGAAAGACAGCGTGATTCACGACAACCATTTGCCCACACGAACGGGCTTGTGCCTGGTGCTGGGTGCGATATTGCTTCTGGGGGGCTGCGCTACAGGCCCGACCGCGGACCGGCGCGACCCGATGGAACCTCTCAATCGGGGTGTTTTTCACTTCAATGACGCGGTCGATCGGGCCGTGGTGAAACCGGTGGCTACCGTGTACCGGGATGTCCTTCCCTCGCCGATTCGCGCGGGGGTGACGAATTTTTTCAACAACCTGCAGGATGCCTGGTCGGCGGTGAATAACGCCCTGCAGGGGAAGGGGCAGGCCGCTGGCAACAGCCTGATGCGGTTTGAGGTCAACACCTTCCTGGGTCTGGGGGGCGTACTGGACATTGCGTCTGAAATGCAGATTGAACGATCCAGCGAAGATTTTGGTCAGACCCTGGGCCGTTGGGGTGTGGACTCAGGCCCCTATGTGGTGTTGCCTTTGCTGGGGCCGTCAACCGTACGCGACGCGGCAGCGTTGGTGGTGGATGCGAAAGGGAATTTACTCTCGAACGTGGCTGTACCGGAGCGCAACTCGGCCAAAGCCGTGGATTTGCTGGATCAGCGATCGCGTCTGCTGGGTGCGACCGACATGCTTGATCAGGTGGCTTTGGACCCCTATACCTTCACCCGCGATTCGTTTTTGCAACGCCGGCGTAGCCAGGTCTATGACGGCAATCCGCCAGACGGTAGTGAGTCAGATACGCTGGGCAACACTGCCCAATAATTTTCAGGAGTCATCATGAATCGTCGTTTTATTTATAAGCTTTTTACGGCTCTAGCTCTCGGGTTTGCTGTGTTAAGTGCTCCTGTTTTTGCTGCAGATGAAGCGCCGGATGCCTTGGTGAACCGGTTGACCAAAGAGGCGCTTGATGTCATTCAGAGCGACAAGGCCGTGCAATCCGGTGATGTGGCGCGTCTGATGGTCTTGTTGGACGAAAAAGTCATGCCCCATCTGGACTTTCAACGCATGACGGCTTCTGCCGTGGGGCCCGGCTGGCGTCAGGCCACGCCAGAGCAACGCAAACGTCTGGAAGAAGAATTCAAATCCTTGCTGGTGCGCACCTATGCCGGTGCCATCAGCCAGGCCAGAAACCTGACCTTTAATGTGCTGCCCTTGCGTGCCTCTGCTGAAGACAAGGAAGTGATTGTGCGCACCGTCATCAAGGGGCGTGGCGATCCGATTCAATTGGACTACCGGCTTGAAAAAACACCGGGCGTGGGTGCCGGCTGGAAGATTTACAACCTCAATGTGCTCGGTGTGTGGCTGGTGGATACTTACCGCAGCCAGTTTGCCCAGGAAATCAACGCCAAGGGCATTGATGGCTTGATCACCACCCTGACGGATCGCAACAAGGCCAACGCTGGCAAGAGCGACAAGCCGGCCAAGGGTTGAGCATGCTGCAACTGCCAGCCTCCCTGGTGCAGCAAACTGCGAAAGATTGCCTGGCACAGTTGCTGCAGGCACTGGGCAGCGAAACCGCCGCGTGCGTGACGGTCAACGCCAGCGCGTTGGAGCGTTTTGATTCCACTGCGCTGGCGGTGTTGCTCGAACTGCGCCGGGTCGTGGTGTCGATGGACAAGACCATGGCCTTGCAAGCGCTTCCAGCCCGCTTGTCCGATTTGGCCCGTTTGTACGGTATTGCCGACCTGCTGCCTTCTCAGGGGTAAGTGCCCGGTAAAATGGCGGCCCCATGCCCGCGATCTCCTTCAAGTCTGTCTCCAAAAGTTACCCATCCCCACGCGACCCACAAAACAGTTCTTTTTTGGCGCTGGATGGGGTGAGTCTGGATGTGGCGCAGGGCGAATTCTTCGGGCTGCTAGGCCCCAATGGCGCAGGTAAAACCACCCTGATCACCATTCTGGCGGGGCTTGCCAAAGCCACCTCTGGAAGCGCCAGCGTGATGGGCCATGATGTGCAGACCGATTTTGCCGCCGCCCGCCGCGCCTTGGGCGTGGTGCCGCAAGAGCTGGTGTTTGACCCGTTTTTCAACGTGCGTGAAGCCCTGGTGTTCCAGTCAGGCTATTTTGGCGTGCGCCACAACGATGCCTGGATTGATGAACTGTTGGAGAGCCTGGGCCTGACCGACAAGGCCAACGCCAACATGCGCGCCCTGTCTGGTGGCATGAAACGCCGTTTGTTGGTCGGGTTGGCACTGGTGCACAAGCCGCCGGTCATCGTGCTGGACGAACCCACGGCGGGGGTGGATGTGGAGCTGCGCCAAACCCTGTGGCACTTCATTGCCAAGCTCAACAAGCAGGGGCACACGGTCTTGTTGACCACCCACTACCTGGAAGAAGCAGAGGCTTTGTGCAACCGCATTGCCATGCTCAAAACCGGCAAGGTGGTGGCGCTCGACAGCACCAGCGCCTTGCTCAGTTCGGCCACCGGCAACGTGTTGCGCTGCACCGTGGATGGTGATTTGCCGGCCGATTTGGCCGCCAAGGCGCGTGTCACCGGTCGTGTGGTCCAGTTGCCTGCGGTGGATGCGCTCGCGGTGGAGCACCATTTGACGCAAATCCGTCAAGCCGGGCTCACCGTGCGCGACATTGAAATCCGCCGCCCCGACCTGGAAGACGTGTTTCTTCAGGTGATGAAGCAGCACCCAGGTCGTGATGATCGGAGCGCGCCATGACCGGCTGGCAAATGCTGCTTTACAAAGAGGTGCTGCGTTTTGTGCGGGTGGCCGCGCAAACTATCAGTGGGCCCATTCTGACGGCCATGTTGTACCTGCTGGTGTTTGGGCAGGCCCTGGAATCGCATGTCAAGGTCTATGACAACGTCAGCTACACGGCGTTTCTGGTGCCGGGGCTGGCGATGATGAGCTTGCTGCAAAACGCGTTTGCCAACAGTTCGTCGTCTTTGATTGCCAGCAAGGTGATGGGCAATCTGGTGTTCTTGCTGCTGACACCCTTGTCCGCCTGGCACTGGTTTGTGGCCTATGTGGGCGCGGCCATTGTGCGCGGCCTGGTGGTGGGCTTGGGGGTGCTGGGTGTGTCGCTGATCTTTGCGGTGCCGCCGCTGGCGCAACCGCTGTGGGCCCTGGTGTTTGCGCTGTTGGGCGCGGCACTGATGGGTGCTCTGGGTGTGGTGGCAGGCTTGTGGTCAGAAAAGTTTGACCAAATGGCGGCTTTTCAGAATTTTGTCGTGATGCCCATGACCTTTTTAAGCGGCGTGTTTTATTCCATTCATTCCCTGCCACCGTTTTGGCAGACCGTGAGCCATTTCAACCCGTTTTTCTACGTGATTGACGGGTTTCGGTATGGCTTTTTTGGTGCCAGCGACATGTCGCCGTGGGTCAGTCTTGGCATTGTGGCCAGTGCCACGCTGGCGGTGGGTTTGTGGGCTTATGCCTTGTTACGCAGTGGGTACAAAATCCGAACTTAAACCGTTGAGGTCAGAACTAACGATCTGACCCACAAAAAAATTATGAACGCTGATCAAATCAAACAACTTATCGCCGCCAACCTGCAGTGTGAACACATCACCCTTGAAGGGGACGGCCGCCATTGGTACACCACCATCGTGTCCGCTGAATTTGAGGGAAAGCGCGCCATTGCGCGCCACCAGCGGGTGTATGCCACCCTGGGCGACAAGATGAAAACCGATGAAATTCACGCCCTGTCGATCAAGGCCTTCACCCCGGCCGAGTGGGCCGCCCAACCGGTCTGACCCATGGACAAACTTCTGATTCGCGGGGGGCGCACCCTCAACGGTACGGTGGCCATCTCCGGGGCCAAGAACGCAGCCCTGCCGGAGCTGTGTGCTGCCCTGCTGACGGCTGATCCGGTGAACCTGCTCAACGTGCCACGCCTGCAGGATGTGGCCACCATGCGCAAGTTGCTTGACCACATGGGCGTGCAAACCCAAACGCATGGCGAGCGCGGCGGCATCAGCCTGTGCGCCCCGGCTAGCCTGAACCCGGAAGCGCCCTACGAGCTGGTTAAAACCATGCGCGCATCGGTGTTGGTACTTGGCCCCTTGCTGGCGCGCTTTGGCCGCGCCAAAGTGTCGTTGCCAGGCGGCTGCGCCATTGGCTCACGACCGGTGGACCAGCACATCAAAGGCCTGTGCGCCATGGGTGCCGAAATTTCGGTGGAACATGGCTACATGGTGGCCAAACTGCCTGCAGGGCGCACCCGTCTGCAGGGCGCGCGCATTGCGACGGACATGGTCACAGTCACCGGCACTGAAAATTTCCTGATGGCTGCGGCATTGGCCGAAGGCGAAACCATTCTTGAAAACGCTGCACAAGAGCCCGAGATTCCCGATCTGGCCGAGATGCTGATCAAGATGGGCGCCAAAATTGAAGGCCACGGCACCAGCCGCATCCGCATTCAGGGCGTTGAAGCCCTGCACGGTTGCACCCATCAGGTGGTGGCTGACCGCATTGAAACCGGCACTTTTTTGTGCGCGGTGGCCGCCACCGGCGGGGATGTGGTGCTGAACCATGGCCGTATGGACCACCTGGAGGCGGTGGTCGAAAAACTGCGCGATGCTGGTGCAACGGTCACTGCCGTGCCGGAGGGCATCCGTGTGCAGTCGCCCGGCGCGGCGCAGTTGAAGGCGCAAAGTTTTCGCACCACCGAATACCCCGGTTTTCCCACCGACATGCAGGCGCAGTTCATGGCGCTCAACACGGTGGCGCAAGGCACGTCCAAGGTGACGGAGACCATTTTTGAGAACCGTTTCATGCACGTCAACGAGATGGTGCGCCTGGGGGCCAACATCCAGATTGACGGCAAGGTGTCCATGGTCGAAGGGGTGCCGCGCTTGTCCGGTGCCACCGTCATGGCGACCGATTTGCGCGCCTCTGCCAGTTTGGTGATTGCCGGTTTGGTGGCAGAAGGTGACACGGTCGTTGACCGCATCTACCACCTGGACCGGGGTTATGACCAGATGGAAGCCAAACTGCGTGCCATCGGCGCGGACATTCAACGTTTGAAATAGTCAGGTACGTACACGCACCGACTGTGATTGCAATATCAATTTAATAGCTGCTTGCGCAGGATTTATGAGGGCTAGAGGCCAAAATGATCACTATTGCACTGTCCAAGGGACGCATCTTTGAAGAAACCATTCCGCTGCTCAAAGCCGCTGGCATTGAGGTGCTGGAAGACCCGGAAAAATCCCGCAAGCTCATTCTGACCACCAACCAGCCTGACGTGCGCGTGCTGGTGGTGCGCGCCACCGATGTGCCCACCTATGTGCAGTACGGCGGGGCCGACATGGGCATCACCGGCAAAGACACGCTGCTGGAGCACGGCAGCCAGGGCCTGTACCAGCCGCTGGACTTGCAAATCGCCAAGTGCCGCATCAGCGTGGCGGTGCGTGCCGATTTTGACTATGCGTCAGCCGTCAAAAAAGGCTCGCGGCTGACCGTGGCCACCAAATACGTGGAGATCTCACGCGAGTTTTTCGCCAGCAAAGGCGTGCACGTGGATTTGATCAAGCTCTACGGCAGCATGGAACTCGCACCCCTGGTGGGCATGGCCGACGCGATTGTTGATCTGGTGTCCACCGGCAACACGCTCAAGGCCAACCATCTGGTTGAAGTCGAACACATCATGGACATCAGTTCGCGTCTGGTGGTGAATCAGGCTGCGCTCAAGCTCAACCAGGCCCCGATTCGTCGCATCATTGATGCGTTTGAATCGGCGGTGGGGTGATTGGGGTTTGATTGGCTTCTGGTTGGGGGCTGATTTTTGGGTTTGATAGGGCAGGAATGCCGTTAAGAGTCATTCGCCATTGCCAACTTCCTGGCATGCCAAATACTTGAGTTGATGTGCCAACTGGCTAGGGTCGTGTTCATACGGACTTGTTTAGTTTAGAAAACCACGCCATTCGGCGTGCAAGATATGGTTTTTAGGCACTCAGCGCCACTGGTTTCGCCATCAATGACACCAGGCACCTTTTTAGCTAGATCCCTGTAACTGCCCGGAAAAATAAACCCTACCGGTATATCAACAAACTTTGATCGTGCCATCTCCGTTTGACATTGTGGAGTCGAATGTTGGCAGTGGCCGGTAAACCTTGAAGGATTGCATCGGCCACAAGCCCGCTATTTGCGGGTCCGTCAATCTGACTGGAGAACGCACATGGCTTACGGCATCGTTCATTACTTCCCGGGTGGTAGCCAGGCGCAGTACGAGGCGTCCATTGCAGCGGTGCACCCAAGCAGAGATACCCCGCCCAAGGGGCAGATTTTTCATGCGGCTGGCCAATCTGAGGGGGGCTGGACCATCATGGTCGTTCACGACTCCAAGGAGAGTTGGGAGAAATTTCGCGATGAAATTCTGATGCCCCGAATGCGACAGGGAATCGTTGGTGGCTTTCCCACCCCACCGGAGGAGGAGACCTTTGAAGTCCATCACCTTCTGCATTAGCAGATGGTTCACCCTATATTGAGTCGGCGAAACGAGTCGATTTGGTTGCGGAGGCTCGTAGTGAAATCCATTGTTACAACCCACCCAGGAGAAAATCATGCCGAAGTACGTAATTGAACGCGAGATTCCAGGCGCAGGAAAACTAACCACCTCCGAACTTCAAGGAATATCCGCCAAGTCCTGCGGTGTATTACGCGAGCTTGGGCCGTCGATTCAATGGGTCCATAGTTACGTGACGGACGACAAGATCTATTGCGTATACAACGCCCCCAATGAAGCACTGGTTCGAGAGCATGCTCGCCAAGGCGGTTTTCCGGCCAATAAGGTGTCGGAAGTGAAATCAGTGATAGACCCGACAACGGCCGAGTGACCTCACATGT